>SKSL01000230.1 GCA_007123015.1 Natronohydrobacter sp.
CGGGCGTGTCCCAGGCGACAGCTTGCCCAGAGCGGCGGTCGCGGACCAGGGGTTTGCCATCTTCGCCGCGCAGGAACAGGCCCTTTTCCGGGCCGTCATGGGCGTTCACCAGATAGGGGGCGTTGGTGTATCGGATCAGGTAATTCAGGTCGATCTTGCCCGCGCGCAAAAGCTCATGCACCAGCGCCAGAATGAAAAGACCATCAGTGCCCGGCGTGATGCCTACCCAGTCATCGGCCACAGCATTATAGCCCGAGCGGACCGGATTGACGCCGATCACCCGCGCGCCGCGCGCTTTCAGCTTGCCAAGACCCATCTTGATCGGGTTGCTGTCGTGATCTTCAGCCACACCGAAGATCAGGAACAGCTTGGTGCGGTCCCAGTCGGGCTGGCCGAATTCCCAGAACGCGCCCCCCATCGTGTAGATGCCCGCAGCCGCCATATTGACCGAGCAGAAACCCCCATGCGCGGCCCAGTTTGGGGTGCCGAAGGCCTGTGCCCACCAGCCGGTGAAACTTTGGCTTTGGTCGCGGCCTGTGAAGAAAGCCAGCTTTTCTGGCGCGGTTTCGCGGAGCGGTTTCAGCCAATCCGTGGCGATCTGAAGGGCCTCCTCCCAGCTGATTTCCTCGAATTCCCCCGACCCGCGTGGGCCCTTGCGCTTCAAAGGGGCGCGCAACCTAGCGGGCGAGAGGTGCTGCATGATGCCCGCAGAGCCCTTGGCGCACAGAACGCCCCGGTTCACCGGATGATCGCGATTGCCCTCGATGTAAGCGACCTGACCGTCTTTCATATGCACATTGATGCCGCAGCGACAGGCGCACATGTAGCAGGTCGTCTTGCGGACCTCGTCCGAGACCTGCGGCGACAGGTTCAGAATGGGTTGCGTCATGCGCGGTCACCTCCCGTTTGTTCCAGTTTGAAGCGCAATTCTGGAACAGATTATCGCTAACAGTGCCGTGAAGGGCGGGATATGTCCAGAACTTAGACGGGCATAGGTCCAGCGAGTCGGACATAGTCACTTGGCAAGCCAGCACTGGCATTGGCATGCGCTGTACATGCCGTGGTGTGACACTGGGGCGGTGACAGATGCCGACGTAACGTTTCCTGATGCAGATCAGACGACCCGTCTGATCCCGGCAAATCGCGCGCGTGCCCTTGGATCACGGTCAAACAGCGAGGCCAGTTGTTCGGTCATTGCGCCTGCGAGTTGCTCGACATCCGTGATCGTGACAGCGCGCTCATAATAGCGCGTCACATCATGGCCGATCCCGATGGCCAGCAATTCCACCGCCTTGCGCCGCTCGACCATGGCGATCACATCGCGCAGGTGCTTTTCCAGAAAATTGGCCGAATTCACGGAAAGGGTCGAATCATCCACAGGCGCGCCGTCTGAGATCACCATCAGGATCTTGCGCGCCTCGGGGCGGGCGATCATCCGGCGATGCGCCCATTCCAGCGCCTCCCCGTCGATATTTTCCTTCAGCAGCCCCTCTTTCATCATCAGGCCCAGGTTCGGCCGCACCCGCCGCCAAGGCGCATCAGCCTGTTTGTAGATGATATGGCGCAGATCATTCAGTCGACCGGGCTGCGCGCTGCGCCCCTCGGCCAGCCAGCGTTCACGCGATTGCCCACCCTTCCAGGCGCGGGTGGTGAAGCCCAGGATCTCGACCTTGACATTGCAGCGCTCCAAGGTGCGCGCCAGAACATCGGCGCAGATCGCCGCAATCGAGATCGGCCGACCCCGCATGGACCCGGAATTGTCCAGAAGCAGTGTCACGACTGTGTCGCGGAACTCGGTATCCTTTTCCTGCTTGAAACTGAGCGGCGTGGTCGGATTGGCCACCACACGCGCCAGACGCCCGGCATCGAGGATCCCCTCTTCCAGATCGAACAGCCAGGACCGGTTCTGCTGCGCCTGCAATCGCCGCTGCAGCTTGTTCGCCAGCCGCGAGACAGCACCTTTCAACGGTTCTAGCTGCTGGTCAAGATAAGCGCGCAGGCGCTCCAATTCGGCCGCCTCTGCCAGTTCCTCTGCCCGCACTTCCTCGTCAAAATCAGTGGCGAACACCTTATAGTCATCGCTAGCCTCGGAATGGGGCGGCGGTGGTGGCGGCTCGCGCGGGGCATCTGCCTCGGGCATCTGCGTCTCGTCGGACATCTCGTCGTCGGCATCTTCGTCATTGGCCATATCGGCCTGTGCCGCATCCTGCGCCGGGCTGTCCTCGGATGTCTCATCCTCGGAACTGTCGTCCTGCCCCTGGCTGTCCGGGTTTTCGGGCTCCTCGGGCTGGTCGTCGCTCTCGTCGTCAGTGCCCTCGTCCTCGTCGCCCTGATCATCCGGGTCGTCGCCCAACTGATCGCCATAGCCCAGATCATCAATCATCTGCCGCGCGAGTTTTGCGAAAGCGCTCTGATCGGCCAGCACCGAGTCGAGATTTTCCAATGTCTCGCCCGCGCGTTCTTCAATGAAGCCGCGCCACAGGTCGAGTATATGATCCGCCCCTTCCGGAAGGTCACGGCCCGTGGCCAGTTGGCGGATCATATAGCTGGCGGCAACAGAAAGCGGCGCGTCCTGACGGTCGCGGATCTGCGCATAGCCCTTGCGCGTGGCTTCATGCAGGATACGCGCGTCGATATTCTTGGCCGTTCCCGGCATGTGGCGCGCGCCGACGGCTTCGCAACGGGCCTCTTCCATCGCCTGATACAGATCGCGCGCCATCTGGCCCTGTGGCAGATATTTCGCGTGACAGGCGGCATCATGGAAACGGTGGCGCAGCGCCAGCGTGTCGGCTGTCCCGCGGGCCAGCAACACTTCATCGCGTGTCAGGCGGCGTGTGACTTGCGGCAAACGCATCGCATCACCGCTCAGCCCCGGCGGGTCTACCGAATAGGTCACTGTCAGATCCGGCGCATCCGCGAGCGTGCGGGTTGCCTCGGACAGGGCTTTCTTGAATGGATCAGCGGGGTTGTCGGTCTTGCTCATGCGCGGCGCTCGTCCCTGAATTGTCCTAGAGATAGACCAGCCCTGCCGGGATGGAAAGCGCCTGTCGCGCGGCCACGGATTTTCGCACAGCGCATGTGCGGCCACAGAGCTTTGCAGGCGACGCTCTGTTCGCCACATAAAAGCTGAAGCAACACCAGGAGTATATCATGTCCACCACCCCTCGCATCGCTGTCATTCTCGGCACCACCCGCGACTCGCGCTTCGGTGACAAACCTGCACATTGGATCGTGGAACGCGCAAAGGCGCGTGGCGATTGGGATGTCGAGCTGGTCGATCTGAAGGATTTCGATCTGCCGCTGTTCAATGAAGTTGCCTCGAACGCGTGGCTGCCCACGGAAGACGCCAAGGCGCGCAAATGGCAAGAGACCATCGGCAGCTTTGACGGCTTCATCTTCGTGACGCCGGAATATAACCGCTCGATCACCGGTGCCCTGAAGAACGCTCTTGATCAGGCCTATGTCGAGTGGAACCGCAAAGCGTTCGGAATTGTCAGCTATGGGTCTGTCGGCGGGACCCGCGCCGCCGAGCATCTGCGCACAATCGGGATTGAGTTGCAGATGGCGTCGACCCGTTCGGCTGTTCATATCGGCGGCGGGGATTTCTTTTCGGTGCATCCGCTTGGCGGTGACCCGAAGCCGATTTCAGCGATCGAGGGGTCTATCGGCGGATCCGCTGACGCCATGCTGGATGAGCTTGACTGGTGGACGCGTGCCACAATGGCCGCGCGCGGCTAAACCATGCCCGCGGCGCTTGACGCACAGCACGCAGCACGCAAGAGGCCGCGTCAAGCGCCGTGACCAGAGTGTGGTCGCCAAATTGTGACGATCCGACGCGCCAGCCGCGTCGCTGTGGTCTTTGCCCGAAGATCGGATTACGTTACCTTCACGGGATAACTAACAGGATATCAAAGACCCATGATCGTAGAGCTCGGCCATTTTGCCCTGATTCTGGCTTTCGCCATCGCTTTGGCGCAAAGTATCATTCCCATGGTCGGGGCCTATAAGGGCTGGCGCGACTGGATGGTTGTCGCTAACCCCATGGCGACGGTCCAATTCCTGCTGGTGGCCTTCAGCTACGCGGCACTGACCTATGCCTTTCTGGTATCCGATTTCTCGGTCAAGCTGGTCGTGGACAATTCCCACACGCTCAAACCGCTGATCTACAAGATTTCCGGCGTCTGGGGGAACCATGAAGGATCGCTGCTGCTCTGGGTGCTGACCCTTGCCTTGTTCGGTGCTTGTGCAGCCTGGTTCGGCGGCAACTTGCCCGCCACATTGCAGGCGCGAGTTCTCGCAGTGCAATCCGCGATCACTGCAGCTTTCATGGCTTTCACCATCTTCACATCAAACCCGTTCACGCGGCTCGCCTTTCCACCATTTGACGGCACTGACCTGAACCCGCTCCTGCAAGACCCCGGCCTCGCGTTCCACCCCCCGTTTCTGTATCTAGGCTATGTCGGACTCTCGATGGCGTTCAGCTTTGCCATCGCGGCACTGATCGAAGGGCGCGTGGATGCGGCCTGGGGTCGTTGGGTGCGGCCCTGGACCTTGGCCGCCTGGGTCTTCCTGACCATCGGCATCGCGACCGGGTCCTGGTGGGCCTATTACGAACTTGGCTGGGGCGGCTTCTGGTTCTGGGATCCGGTTGAAAATGCGTCGCTGATGCCATGGCTTTTCGCGGCTGCTTTGTTGCATTCGGCAATCGTGGTCGAAAAGCGCGAGACGCTGAAAAGCTGGACCATTCTGCTGGCTATTCTCGGCTTTGGCTTCTCGCTCATGGGCACCTTCATTGTCCGCTCGGGCTTGCTGACATCGGTCCATGCTTTCGCCATGGACCCGGAGCGCGGTGTCTTCATCTTGATGATCCTCGCGGCCTTCATGGGCGGAGCATTGACACTCTTTGCGTTCCGCGCACCGATCCTGGAAGCGAAGGGTGTCTTCTCGACAGTCAGTCGCGAATCGGCGCTGGTGGTCAATAATGTGCTTTTGGCCGTCTCGTCATTTGTCATATTCATCGGGACCATGTGGCCGCTATTTGCCGAAATGCTGTTTGACCGCGTGCTCTCGGTCGGCCCTCCCTTCTTCAACATGGCCTTCACGCCCTTCATGGTGGCGCTGGCAATGGTCCTTCCCATCGGGGCCATGATGCCATGGAAACGCGGCAATCTGAGCCGCGCCATGCAGCCGCTCTGGGGCCTTGCCGCATTCTCTGTCGCAATGGGTGCAGTGACCTGGGCCTTGCAGACCGGCAACTCGCCGATGGTGCCCATCGGTCTGGCACTGGGCCTTTGGGTCGTGCTCGGATCGGCGGCCGATCTCTGGATGCGGACTGGGCGTGGTCAGGTCGCCTACCGGCTGAAGCGGCTGGCACGCCTGCCGCGTGCCGATTGGGGGAAGGCGACTGCCCATACCGGATTGGGCATCACTGTCTTCGCTGTTTCCGCGTTGATGGGTTGGGAAAGTGAGGATATTCGCGTGGTCCAGATCGGGGAGAGCTATGACAAAGGTGGCTACACGCTGACCCTGACCTCTGTCGACCGGGTAGAAGGACCGAACTACGTTTCAACCATGGCCACGATCGAAGCCCATCGTAATGGCCAGCTGGTCACTTTGCTGCAGCCAGAGAAACGCTTTTACCCAGTGGCTGGAATGCCGACCACAGAAGCGGCCATCGACTACAAGATTCTCCGCGATCTCTATATCACGCTGGGCGATCCACAGGACAATGGCGGTTGGGCAATCCGCACCTATATCAAGCCATTTGCCAACTGGCTGTGGTTTGGCTGTTTCCTGATGGCGCTGGGCGGTGTTTTCAGCCTGTCAGACCGGCGTTTCCGCGTCGCAGCAGGTGCCTCGCGGAAATCCGCGACTGCGGTCCCGGCCGAATGAACCGGCTACGGGTATATCTGGTCGGGCTGGTGCTTAGTCTGTGCAGCCCTGCCCTCGCGCTGGGGCCGGATGAAATTCTCGATGACCCGGCTCTGGAAAACCGGGCACGGAGTATTTCCGCCGAGCTGCGATGCCTTGTCTGTCGCAATGAATCGATTGATGAATCGAACGCGGATCTGGCGCGCGACATGCGTCTTCTGGTCCGCGAAAGACTGGTCGAAGGCGATAGCGATAGCGAAGTCATGGCCTTTATCGTCGAGCGCTATGGAGAATTCGTGCTTCTGCGCCCCACCACTGACGGTGTCAATATCGTGTTGTGGATAGCCGCCCCAGCCTTATTCCTGATCGCCGTCTTGTCAGCGGGCCTCTATCTGCGCCAGCGCGCGAATGCGACTGAGCAGACAAAGGACCAGCTAAGCCCGGATGAAGAGAAGCGCTTGCGCGAACTTCTCAAGGAGTGACGCATGGTCCGGGCTTCCATTCACTGTCGCCCGCGATACTCTTCTCTGGAGAACCCGGAGGGACGAGAATGGATTACGATACTCTTCTGACCAATGAAGAGCGTGGGGTCGCGACAGTTACGTTGAACCGCCCCGATGTCATGAATGCGCTCAACAAGCAAATGCGCGCTGAATTGACCTATGCGCTGCAAGACCTTGCCTCACGCGCGCGTGTGCTTGTACTGACTGGTGCAGGCCGCGCCTTTTGTTCAGGACAGGATTTGGGCGATGGCGGCAATGCAGCGCAGATCGATCTGGAACGCACGCTGCGCGAAGAATATGAACCCATGCTGCGAGCAATCTATGATGCGCCTGTCCCGGTCATCGCGGCAGTAAACGGCAGCGCTGCAGGTGCCGGTGCCAATCTTGCCTTGGCTGCAGATATTGTCATCGCAGCAGAGTCTGCCAGTTTCATTCAGGCCTTCACCCGGATCGGGCTGATCCCGGATGCTGGGGGTACCTGGTTCTTACCACGTCAGATCGGGTTTGCACGCGCGATGGGCAGCATGCTCTTTGCCGAGAGGATCAGCGCCAAACAAGCTGCGGACTGGGGCATGATCTGGGAAACCATTCCGGATGCGCAGTTCGCGGCCCAATGGCAGGCGCGCGCAACGTCTCTCGCCACTGGGCCGACGCTGGCATATCGGAATATCCGCAAGGCTCTGCGCAAAAGCCTGTCAAACCCATTGGACGCGCAACTTGCTTTGGAAGCGCAGCTTCAGGCTGAAGTCGGCAAGACCCGTGACTTCCAAGAGGGGGTCATGGCGTTTCTTGAAAAGCGTCCTGCAGCTTTCGAGGGCCGGTAAAGCGCAGTGCCTCTGGTTGCGATCCAGGTCATCGTGTCTTGGCAAACATACCGCCAAACGCTGGAACGGAACTGACGGAAGTCTGAGGCCGGGCGCAACTTATGGGCTTTGCGCAAGCCCATAGACACTGTCGTGATGCTCAAGACGCTGCTGTTAAACACGCTCGAAAACCAGTTTGAGCGTAATCGTCGCGACTGTGATCGGGGCACGGGAAATCCATTCTATTTCAAAGGGTTGCACCCGTCCAATTCACGCGAGCCCTTTGTCGCTGCCCGCTTCCTTTGGCATCAGGGCCATCGTGGGGGTGATGCCGGTGTCGGGGCGATGTGGTCACATCTCTGCCGAGAGGAGTATCGTTGATCGTTGACATTTGAGGCACGAGCGTTATGGACGTGGCATTGGGTGCCTTTCGAGGTGAAAAGGGAAACCGGTCAAAGCCGGTGCTGCCCCCGCAACTGTAATCGGCGAGGCCGATCTGAACATGCCACTGGAGCATTCCGGGAAGGCCAGATCAGCTGAAGACCCGAAAGCCAGGAGACCTGCCCAACGATCACCCAGTCCGGCGCGGTGGGCGCATGGGCTACGGACCTTCCGTCGTGGTGACATCTGGTTGCTCTGCTGCCCTGCAGCGGAGTCTGATTTGTCATGGCGCTGATACAGCGCCCCTTGCGCACGGAGGTCTCATGCGCTTGTCCTTTTCGGCTGCTCTGATGGCAGTTGCTCTTCCCTCTCTCGCCCAGGCTCAGGGCACAGAGGATTTCTTTCTTGGTCGGCTGATCCTTGCAGCGGGGCTTAGCCCGGCGCCGCAAGCGGCGCTTGGGCGGTCGGTCACGGTCATCGAGCAGGATAGTCTCGAACGCCGCGGAATCGATCAGGTGGCCGAGGCCCTGCGCGCTACACCGGGGATTGCCGTCAATCGCACAGGCGGGCCGAGTGGCCCGACACAGGTCCGGCTGCGCGGCACGGAGGGGCGGCATGTGCAGGTACTCCTGGACGGTGTGCGGCTTGACCCGCCGCAAAATGGCGAGTTTGACTTCGCCGGGCTGCAAACCGGCGATATCGAGCGCATCGAGGTCCTGCGTGGCCCGCAATCGGCCTTTTTCGGCTCGAACACCATTGGCGGGGTGATTTCCATCACCACGCGACAAGGGACTGAGCCGGGCACATCTGGACGTGTCGCAGTCGAGGCGGGCAGTGATCGGACCATCGGCACGAATTTTGCGCTCAGCCAGCGCGGCGAACGTGGTGGTTTCACCTTTTCTGGCTTGCTGCGCAATGAAGGCGGCTATGATGTTTCCGCAACGCCGGGCGGCGCACGCGACGGGATGCGTAACCGCACGCTGACCTTTGCCGGGGATTATCAGGTCACCAACGACTGGACAGTCGGCGTCCTGCTGCGCGGGCGCAATCAGGTCAATAACAGTGATCCGCAGCAATATGCTGCCGGTCCGATCTCGGAGATCGTATTCGACCGCGACGATTTCCGAAAATTGCAGGAACGCATCGGTGCGATCACGGCTGAAGGTTCAGTTCTGGACGGGCGGGTAGACCTGACCCTGCGTGCAAGTCAATTGCGCACCCATGCGCAGCAGTTTCAGGATGGGGTGCAAGTATCCGACGAGACCGCCAATCGCTCGGAAGTCGCGCTGCGCGCGATTGTGGGCATTGACGGCGCAACGCCCGCAGCCTCTCGACATACTCTGGGCGTGGGCTTCGATTGGACGCGCGAGGATTTCGTCAACAACAATCCCGCCTTCATCTTTGATCCGTCACAGCTGGAAAAGCAGTCTCGCCGCCTGTCTGGCGTTGCGCTGGAATATCGCGGCAACCTTTTCGACGATCTGGACGTGCAACTCGGGCTTCGCCGTGACTTCAATGACAGTTTCCGCAATTTCACCACCTATAGCGCGGCCCTGTCCTATGCGCTGCCAGCAACCGGGACACGGCTGAAAGCGTCGTTCGGGACCGGAGTGCAGAATCCGACCCTGTTCAACCAGTTCGGCTTCATCCCAGGCACATGGGAAGGTAACCCGGCGCTGGAACCCGAACAAAGCCGCGGCTGGGATATCGGGATCGAACAGAGCTTGCTTGACAACAGGTTCCTCGCCTCGGCCACCTATTTCGACAATACGCTTACAGATCGCATCATCACAGGCCCGGGCTCGGTCGCCGGGATAACGCGCCCTGTCAACGCGCCCGGGAAATCGCGCCGGACCGGGGTGGAGTTGGAGCTTGAGGGGCAGATCACCGAAACGCTGGGTCTGCGCGCAGCTTATACATATACACGTGCGCGCGGGGAAAGCAGTGAAGCACTGGTGCGCCGCCCCAAGCATGAACTGGGGGTCGGGCTGGATTGGGACGCGACTGACAGGCTGAGTGTCTCGGCCGATCTGCGCCATGTTGCAGGCAATCTTGATCTGGATTTCCGGGGCTTCGCCTTCACGGATACCCCGGTCGTGAAACTCCCGGATTATTCGCTGGTCAACCTGTCTGCATCCTACGCGATCAATGACAGGGTTTCGCTGACCGGACGGGTCAACAACCTGTTCGACAAGTCCTATCAAGAGGTGCTTGGCTATGCCGGTCAAGGGCGCACGATCCATGTCGGTCTGGCGTCGCGGTTCTGAGGTGGTGTGGCAGGCGGGCCTTGTGCTCGTCTGTTGCCTGATGCCTGCTTTGGCCCAGCCGCAGCGGGTGGTGTCGATGAACCTGTGCACGGATCAACTGGCGCTGATGCTGGCCGAACCGGGGCAACTGATCTCGGTCAGCTATCTGGCGCATGATCCGGACATGTCGCCCTTGCATGACTTGGCGCGCGCCCTGCCTGTCAATCGCGGCACTGCAGAAGACATCGTGATGCTGCAGCCTGATCTGGTGCTGGCCGGGCGTTTCACCACCACGGCGACAGTCGCGATGCTTGAGCGGCTGGGCGTTCCAGTCATCCGATTCGCGCCCGAAAACAGTTTTGCCGATGTGGTCGCCGCGCTGCGGGCCATGGGCGCGGCTTTGGGCCGTGCCGAGGCAGCAGAGGCCAGCGTTGCGCAATTTGAAGTCGACCGCGCGGCCTTGCGCGCACGGATCGACGCGCTGCCGCGCGAAGAAGCAGCGCTGTATTATGCGCGTGGCTTCACAGGCGGGCAGCACTCGCTTGCCAACGAAATCCTCGATGCCGCCGGTCTGGACAATCTCGCAGCCGG
This sequence comes from Natronohydrobacter sp., assembly GCA_007123015.1. Lineage (GTDB taxonomy): Bacteria > Pseudomonadota > Alphaproteobacteria > Rhodobacterales > Rhodobacteraceae > Roseinatronobacter. Next base: position 10,396 of record SKSL01000230.1, read on the forward strand.
GCTTGGTTTCACCTATGGCGGACAGATCGCGCTTGAAACGCTGGTGCTGATGGACCCGGAAAAGCTGATCCTTGGTCGGCGCTTCGCGGGCTGGTCCGAGGCGCAAGCGCTGCTTGACCATCCAGCCTTGCGCAGCCTTCCTGCCTATACACGCGGTGTCGGGTTTTCTGATGCGGATTGGGTTTGCGGAACGCCGCATGTGCTGCAAGCCGCTCTAAGCCTGATCAAGGCGCGCGAGGCCCCGCCATGACCCGCGCGCTTGCGCTAGGTCTGTCAGCACTGGTGCTGGTCCTGATGCTGGCGTCGCTGCTGATCGGGCCTGCCTCAGTGCCGCCGATGCAATCGCTGCGCGCGCTTGTCATCGCTGATGATCCGCTGATGGCGCTGGTCATGCGCGAATTGCGCCTGCCGCGCAGCCTGCTGGCCGCGCTGATCGGGGCGGGGCTGGGGTTCTCAGGGGCGGTCATGCAGGGCTATCTGCGCAATCCGCTGGCCGAACCGGGGCTGCTGGGTGTCTCTGGTGCCGCCGCCCTTGGGGCCGTGATCACCTTGCAAACCGGGCTCGCCAGCCTTTTCCCCGTTGCACTGCCGCTGGCCGCCCTGACCGGTGCAGCGCTGGCTGTGGGGCTGCTGGCGTTGCTTGCAGGACCACGCGGTGGATCGCTGACGCTGATCCTGGCCGGGATCGGGGTTTCTGCGCTGGCAGGGGCTGGCGTGACCCTGGTGCTGAACCTCTCACCCGACCCGTTTGCCGCCAATGAGGCGATGTTCTGGCTGATGGGCTCGCTCACTGACCGGTCCTGGAGCCATCTCGCCCTGGCCGCCCCCTTCATCCTTGGTGGCATGATACTGCTTGCAACCCAGGCCCGCGCGCTCGATGCACTGACCCTGGGCGAGGAAGCCGCAGCGTCACTCGGGATCGACCTGATGCGCCTGCGCCTGATCGTGATGCTGGGGCTTGCTGCTATCGTGGGGGCGGCCACAGCTGTCGCGGGCGCCATCGGTTTTGTCGGGCTGGTCGTGCCGCATATCCTGCGCCGCGCTGTGCGCGCCCGTCCGGCCGCACTGCTTCTTGCCTCGGCGCTTGGCGGGGCTGCGATGGTGCTGGCGGCAGATATCGCCGTGCGGCTGATTCTGCCTGCGCGCGATCTGAAACTGGGGGTGCTGATGGCCTTGATCGGCGCGCCCTTCTTCCTGCATCTGATATTCCGACACAGGCTTGCGCATAGCTGAAAGGAGAGACATGATCGACTTGCAGACGACCTTGGCCCAGCATCTGGCAGCCCCCGACACTGGCTGGTCGATGGGCTCTTTCGGCGCTATTGCCGAGTTTCATCAGGATCAGGGGGAAGAGGCACGTGACATGGCCCTTGGTCGGGTCACAGCGCGCGGGGGGCTGCGGCTGGACGCTGTGCGGGATGTGACCCCCATCGCTTACGAGACCACCATGAAACACCCGGCGCGCTGGGGGCATGGCGTGGCGCTGTGCCGGTCGCTTGACGCTGCGCAGATGTCGCGCCGCACAGTGCTGACCGAGCTTGGCCCCGATACAGATGCGCTGCGCACGGAAGACCGTGATGCGATCCTGTTCGACATGGGGCTTGACCAGCATCAGGTCGATTTCTGCATCCGCACCCGCGACCCTGAACTGCTGGCCATCCTGCGTGCATCCGCAGGGCGCGCACTGACAGAACCGGACAATCCGGCCATGGGGGCAATCCTGCATGCGCATCCGCATCGCGTAGCCCTCTCACGGCTGGGACGGGTCGAGGTTTATCAGATGATCGGCGGGCCCGACACAGGCGGCGTCTCGCCGCCAGGGCCGCATACCCATGTGCTGCCGAAACTCCTGCGTGCCGGCCGGACCCATTCAGCCAATATCAGCCTGCCCGAAGGCATGGTGCCCTGCGCCTTCTTTTACCCGGCCAATCCGCTGCTGACCCCGCTGGGCGAAGAGCGGCCCTATGATCCGGTCGCCGCGCAGGCGTTTGACGCTCTTGTTGCGCAGCTCGCCACGCCCGCGCATCGCAACACCAAGGCGCAGACACTGGCAGCCCTTGCGGCAGGCCGCGCGCCCGACAGCCTGTCGCCCGAAACACGCGCCGAGCGCAAGGCGCTGCGCGTCACCTTGCGGCAGGCCCGCGCGCGAGGTGGCAGTTTCTCGCTGCTCGACGCCTGGATCGCCCATCACGACACCCCCCACGCAGCCGAGACCGATGAAGCCGACGACACCCCCGAGCGTCAGGGGCACTGAGCAATGTCAGCGCCTGACACCATCACGGCCGAAGGTTTGCGCGTCGCGCGTGGGTCGCGCGTGGTTCTGCGCGATGCCAGCCTGACCCTGCAGCGCGGCGAGTGCGTCGGGCTGATCGGCCCGAACGGGGCGGGCAAGACGACGCTCTTGCGCGCGCTCTTCGGGCTGGAGTCTGCACTGGGCCATTCCTCGCTTGCCTGTCTGCCCGCGCATACGCGGGCGCGGATCGCCGCCTATCTGCCGCAAGGCCGCGTGATCACCTGGCCAGTGCCTGTTCGCGATCTGATCGCGCTGGGGCGTCTGCCCCATCTGGATCGCGGGGCTGCGCTTCCGCGAGAGATTGCGCTCAAGATGCAGGACACGATCGACCTTCTGGGGCTGGCAGATTTTGCTGAGCGCGATGCGACCAGCTTGTCCGGGGGCGAGACAGCGCGCGTGCTTCTGGCCCGCGCGTTGGTGCAGGACACCCCTTTCATCTTCGCCGATGAACCAGCTGCCGGATTGGACCCTGCGCATCAGATTTCGGTCATGCGCCTGTTTCACGATCTGGCAATGGCCGGGCGCGGCGTGGTGGTGACTTGCCATGATCTTGGCCTTGCTGCACGGTTCTGCACGCGGCTTGTCGTCATGCATGCGGGGCAGATCGTGGCGGATGGCCCACCCGCGACTGTGCTGACTGAAACCTGCCTCGCGCAGGTCTTCGGGCTACGAGCGCAGATCCAGACCGGTGCGCAGGGGGTCGAGATTTCACAAATGGATATCACAGCATGACAAGGGGACAGGCGATGCGCTGGTTTCACCGTTTCGGCTTCAGTTTTGTTTTCGTGCTCGGCGCGCTTGCAGCCGCGCAGGCTGAACCTGATGCGCTCTCGATCCGGCTGGATCAGGCCAATCGGGGCGCGGATCAGTGCCAACTGGTCTTTGTGCTGGAAAACGGGCTCGAGACCGCTTTCGAGAGCCTGCAGGCAGAGGTGGTGCTGCTGACGCCTGAGTCCCGTGTCTTGCGCCTGAGCCTTCTCGACTTCCAGTCCCTGCCCGCCAACGGATTACGCGTGCGCAGTTTCAATTTTGCAGGGCTGGACTGCAACGATGTCGGTCGCGTGCTATTCAACGCGATGGGCTCCTGCGCCCCGGTTGATGCCAGCGCCTGCACAGCTGCACTGACGGTCAGCAGCGCAATCGAAATCGAGGTATTGCAATGAACGCTCTTATCGATCCTGTGTTGGATTTTCTTGCTCTTGGGGGGCCGGTCGTCGCGATCCTGCTGGCCATGTCCGTGCTCGCGCTGGCGCTGGTGTTGGTCAAGCTATTTCAGTTCCGGCGCGCAGGCGTTGGGGATCATGCTGCAATCGTCGCGGCGCTCGATCAGGCCGATCAGGGAGCAGCACAGGCAGCGCTGCAACAGGCGGCGCAGGCGCGCAGCCATCTGAGCTCGCTGACACTGCTTGCGCTAAGCGCGACGGGGGAGAGTGACGCGCTGCGCGCGCGCCTGACCGGGCTTGCAGAAGAGGCGATAGCGCGCCTGCAATCTGGATTTCGTCTGCTCGAGTCCATCGCGCAGGTGGCCCCCCTTCTGGGTCTTTTCGGCACGGTTCTGGGCATGATCACAGCCTTTCAGGCGCTGCAGGATGCGGGTGCGAATGTGGATCCTGCCGCTTTGGCCGGGGGCATCTGGGTCGCCCTGCTGACCACAGCTGTCGGACTGGGTGTTGCCATGCCTGCCGCGCTGATCCTGACCTGGTTCGAGTCCCGTGTCGCGCGCGAGGCGCGTCTGGCCATGCAGATCGTTGATGTGGCGCTCTGCCGGGGGCTGGCGCAGGACAACGCGCTGATGAATGCGGGCGCCAGCGCAAGGCTTGCCCATGCCTGAACGGATGGCGCTCACGCTGCGGCGCAGGCGGTTGCCATTGACCGCGCTGATCGATGTGATTTTCCTGCTGCTCCTGTTCTTCATGCTGTCGTCAACCTTCGTGCGACAAGGCGAGTTGCCCCTTGATCTGGCCATGGGCGGCATGCCCAGCGCGCCTGAAACGCCCCCCGCCTTTGTCCAGTTGCGCGCAAATGACCTGCGGCTGGATGCAGCACGAGTTACAGTTGAAGGCCTGCAGATCGAGCTTGCCGCCCGCGGCGAAGGGCTTGCGCTGCTGGCCTTGGGGGAAGGCGTGAACGCGCAGGCCTTCGCGGAAGTGTTGCAAGCTGTTCAATCCGTGCCCGGTTGGCGGCTGGCTGTGCTGGGGACCACACCATGAGGCGCAAACTCGCCCTGACCACCCGCCCGCGTGGCGAGCCGACGATTGCGCTGATCAATATCGTCTTCCTGATGCTCATCTTCTTCCTGATCGCAGGCAGCATCGCGCCGCGCCCGGATAGGAATATCGTGTTGATTTCCCTTCCCGAGATCGCAACCGAGCTTCCGTCAGACGCGCTGATCATGCTGGCCGATGGCAGCTTGCGGCACGCAGGTCAGACGCTCTCGCGCGAAGCGGCGCTGGCGTTGTTTGCTCAGGCAGACCGCGTGCGCCTGCTGCCGGATCGGAATGCGCCTGCAGATGAGTTGGTCAGCCTCGCGCAAGGCTTGCGCATGGCGGGGGTCTCGGAATTGGTCATCGTGACGGAAAGAGGGCTGGAATGACGGCGCGCGCAGGTCTGCAGATCATCCCGCAGCGCGCTGGCGAGACCTTGGTCAGCCCGCGTGACCTGCGGCAGCTGGATCTTGCGCCCCGGTTGAAACTCATCGCTTTGGCAGCGGTCGCATCCGTGATACTGCATCTGGGCGCGATGGCCGCCCTTGCCCCGCGCGAGCGGGTCCTGATTGCAGGCGGGGGCACGGACGCCCCTGCAGCTCTCGGCACCAGCTTTGCAGATTTTGCTAAAGGGGTGCTGTCACCTTCCAGAGCCATGCCGCTCGACACTGACCAGATGGCGCCCATGCTCCCGGACGTGCCCAGGCAATCTCTTGTGTCAGAGGCACCGTCGCAACCGGACCATGCCGCGCCCATGGCCGCTGATCGAAGCGCCGCCCTGCTTCCCGCCACCCCCGACCCCACACAGACCAGCAGATTACCCGAAATCGTGCCCGACAGATCAGGGCCGCAACTGGGCATTGCGCCACAGGATCATGCCCAACCCTACTTGCCGGAACCAGCCGCAATCGCCCCGACAGAGCGGATTGCAGCGGCCTCTCCCAAGACATTGCGCCCAGACACAAGCCCCACCGATTATGCCCCTGCAACCAGCCGCAAGCCACTCCCGCGCCCGGATCGGAGGGCACGAGCGCCTACCCCGCGGCAGGCCCCCGCATCGCAAGGTAATGCAGCCCAGACAGTCCCGCGCGGCAGCCAACAGGGCAGCACAGCTCAGGCAGCAAGCCCTGCGCCCGCGCGCGCCCAAAACCCCAATGCGCAGGGCAATGCGGCGGCCTCCAACTATCCCGGTGAAGTCTTGCGCCGTATCCAGCGTACGCGGCAAGCCCGCAGCCCGGCGCGCGGGCTGGTCCTGGTTTCCTTCACTGTCGGATATAACGGTGGCTTGGCATCAGTCGTTGTGGCGCGGTCTTCCGGGCATTCGGGGCTGGACCAGACCGCGCTCGACCATATCCGTCGCGCGGCCCCCTTCCCGCCCCCACCGGCCGGGGCACAGCGTCAATTCAGCTTTGAGTTCGTCGGGCGGTGATACTGATCAAGCCTTGATGACACTGCCCCGACAGCGGCTCTCCTATCCGCGGTCAATTCTAATCCTTCTCTCCCGGATGCGGGTCAAGCTCGTCACCGCAGCTGACGCCGCTGATCAGCTGATACCCCAAAAGGTCAGGGATGGTCGCCGGGTCGCGGATCAAGGGCACCAACGCATCAGAAAGTGTCTGGCGTCGGCGGGCTTCAACCTGCTCGATCTCTAGCGCGCGGTCGATCTCGACAAATCGCAGCCCGAATTCAGCCCCCAGCGGCAGCTGCACAAAGGACGGAATATCACAGGAAAGAATGCGTCCGACCCTCGGATAGCCGCCAGTCGTCTGACATTCGGCCAGCAAGACGAAAGCGGTCCCGTCGCCAGTAATCTGAATGTCCCCCGGCAGCACAGCTTCGGACAGGATCGCAAGCCCATCCGCTGCTGCGAATTGCCCGCCGGTCAGACGCTGCCCCATGCGGTTGCCGCGCGCGTCCTTGGTGAAGCGGGTGGCCTGAAAGCGGGCAAGAGTGTCGGCATCAAACCGCGCTGTCTGCGGGCCGCGTGTGAAGCGGATGCTGGTCGCAGCACAGCGGTCAGGGACGCGCAACTGCAGCCCTGTGCGTCTTCTCCTATCGGGGCCGATCTGCAAGACATCCGCGCCATGCACTGCCCGCCCCAGCCCTGCAGCAAGATGCACAGAACGGCCTCCCAGAAGAACAGGCGCGTCGATCCCGCCCCCGAAGGACAGATAGCCATAGCCACTGTTCAGCGCTGTCACGTCAAGGATGCTGCCCGCAGGGATCGCATGGACCGCATTCCAGACCAGAGGGGCCCCATCGCAGCTGGCGCGCATCGCGGCGCCCGTCAGCGCCAGCCGCAGCGCTGTCTGAGCGCGGAGGCTGACAAAGCTGCCTGCGATTTCCAGCGTGGCCAAGGTTTCCGGTTGCCCGAGCAGTGCTGCACCTTCGATAAGCGCAAGGCGGTCCATGGCCCCGCCTTGCGACAGGCCCTGCGCCAGCCAGCCGGGGCGGCCCATATCCTGCACGGTCACGGCAGGCCCTGCGCGCAAGACTGTTATCGCCATGGGATCACCTGCGCTCCACCTGCGGCGCGCGCGGCCTCCAGCCCGGCGCGGTCGACCGCGCGAAACAGGATTTCATCGCCTGCGCGCAACAGGACTGGTGTTTCGCGCGCAGGGTCGAACAGGCGCAGCGCTGTCTGGCCGACATGCCGCCAGCCCGTGGGCGATGGCACCGAGAACAGCACGATCTGACGGATTGCGACTGTAAGGGCCCCGACAGGGACTTGCGAGGTCAATTCGGTCTGGCGCGGGATATCCCATGCAGGGTCCAGTCTGCCCAGATAGGGCTGTCCCGGCGCAAAGCCGATGGTTTGCACGCGCAGCGGCCGGTCAGTGAGGGCGCAGATCGCCTGTTCCGGTGTCAGTCCTGCCAGCGCTGCGGCCTCGGCAAGTTGCGGCGCGAGATCCGTGCCAAAAACGCAGGGCACCTCCCACAGGCGCGGCGCTTTGGGTCCGGGCCGGGCGGTCCAGTCGCAGCGATCCAGCATGGCTTGCAGCTTGGCGATGAGATCCGCCCGGTCAAATTGCTGCACATCCAGACGGACCACGACCGAGACCAACGATGTCGAGACCTCTGCGACACCCCCAATGTCTTCAGCCTTGATCGCCGCAGACAGCGCCAAAGCTGCAGTGTTGGCCTTGTCGCTCAGCTGATCGCCGAAGCTGATCAGAACAGCGTCCACGCCGAAATCGAAAATCCTGGCCGTCATGAGGTGCTCTCGGTCGGTCAGCGCAAGCTCTGGGCAGGATAGAGGGCCAGCTCGGGCATGGCAATCAAGGCGCTTGCCCTGAGGAACATCAAAGCGATCCCACGCCGGCTTATCGCTGGCCAAGGCGGCTTTCCCGCAGGGCCGCCGCCGCGTCTGGACATCGCGCGAACCATTGCGACTGGCCCCGACATCAACCTGATGGACGCGCTGTCGGCGCAATATACCTGCGTCCTTGTGACCCATTCGATGCAACAGGCGGCCCGTGTCAGCCAGCAGACTGCGTTTTCCATCTTGGCAAGCTGATCGAATGCGATGCGACCGGGAAGGTCGTTCGTAACCCGGCGCAGACGCAGATCCAAGACCATATCACAGGGCGCTTCGACTGACACCAAGACGCCTTGACAAGCTTGTCCTGCTCATTTCAGCCATGGCGCGAAAGCGATGGCTGGCCTTTCCCGGACCCTCTTGATACCGTTGTCCCATGACAGACAGTATTCTGAAGGAAGGCCTTGTGGACAGGACGCGCCAGATCGAGATTGTGAAATCATCGCGCCACTTCCATAAGAAGTGGTACGCAGAAACCTATCCGGACGTCGTCGAACGCGGTCTGGACGCCGCCGAGCATTACGTCACCGAGGGCGCGGAAAAAGGCCATAATCCGGGCAAGTTCTTCGATGCCGCATTCTATATTGCGCATTATCCCGATGTCAAAACCAGCGGCATGACCCCGCTGGTGCATTACGAAACCATCGGCGCTGCCGAGAACCGGGTTTTCAGACCCGCTCGGGATCATCATCAATTGGATCGCGCCGATAGCGACGAAGCGGGCACGGGCGCTCCGACACTCAGGATCGGGACACGTGTCGCAGGTGGCCCGACGCGCGGGACGCTGTCCAAAGCGGCGCGCGCCGCCAGCAAGGCGAAAAACTGGTCCGCTGCGGCCCAGCATTGGCAAGAGGTGCTGTGGCAGATGGCCGAACCCTATGCCGGGTTGAGCGAAGCTGCGCTGGAACTGGGCGATCCGGCCCGGGCCGAGGCTGTCCTGCGCGATGGCATGGCGCGCTATCCAGACAATCCGATCCTGCTGGGGGCGCAATGCCATCTGGCGATGAAGATGCGGCGGTGGGGCGAGGTCGTGCAGATCTGGCAAAAGCTCGAAGAAAGCGGCTGTGCTGTCGATCCGACGCTGTCTTTTGCCGCAATCGAGGGATTTATCCGGATTGGCGATCTGGCACACGCCAGATCCTTGCTGGCCACACTGCGCGAAGACGCTGCCGGTAATCTGAAACTGCCGCGCATGGACGCACTGCTGGCAGAAGCCGAAGGCGATTGGACTGCGGCCGCGGAAATCTGGCTGGAGCGCGCGGCCCTCGGGCAGCGGCTGGTGCGGACCAACAGCTACCTTTACGGGGTCAGGGCGCTGCTGAAATCGCAGCAACTGGACCGCGCCGAAGCACAAGCGCAGCAACTGATCCAGACCTTCCCGACCGAGATCGCCTATCTGAAACTCTCGGCTGAAGTGGCCATCGCGCGCGGGGACTGGGCGGCTGCTCTGGAACGCTGGCAGCAGGTCGAGGCGGCGGATCCTGCCGAGGCCGGGGCGATGCCTGCTGACTGGGTCTATCGCATCGGGGTCGAGAGCGCGCGCCAGCAGACTGCGGCCCTGATGACCGCGCATCTGCGCGCCACCGGGATGCTATCACTGGCCACAACCATCAAGGATGTCGATGACACCGGGGCCCTTGTTCTGGCCCGACAAGCCCGCCGCTTCTACCCCGAACAGGTCAAGGCGATTGTGGCACAAGTGCTCTCGGCCAATACGCGCCATTCTGCGGCGATCTGGTGGATCGGCAAGCTGCTGACAACTTCGCAAAGGCCCGAGCGCTTTTATCACCCGCTGGTCGAATCGCTGCTGTCGAGTTCGCGGCTTGACGAGTGCATGGCCTTGCTCGACAGGTATCAGGCGCGCTACGGGCGTGATACGCTTTGGCTGCGCGGCCAGATCGAGGTGCATTACCGCCGCGGCGATTTCGTCGCCATGCAAGAGGTCATGCTTGCGGCGATCCAGACGCCACTGCCGGCCTATTCGAAGTCCCTGCGCGTGACCCGCTGGATTTATGCCCTGATCCGGTTGCATCCGACACCCCAGACCTTTTTGCCCGAAGAGCTGCATGACACGATCCGCCGGATCGCTGCACTTTATGACAGCCAGTTCCTGTCGGATTCCATCAGCATGCTGCTGATCCCTGAACAGGGGGATATCGCCGCGCAATCCTATGCTGCGCAGATCGCTGCAACGGCGCGCGAGGGGCGCGAGATTGACCCGGTCCAGCAAGAAGCCATGCTGCAATTCTTCATTCGTCGGCGCGATTGGGATCAAGTCGAAGCGCTTCTGGCCTTGCCTGCGCCGCGCGAGTTGAACGCCAAGAATGTCAACAAGGTCTGGAACGTGATCCGCAACAAGATCGACCTGCTCCTGGGGCGGGCCGATGTTCTGGGCGCAGAGGCTGCGGCCACCGACTTTCTGGACCAACTGGCGGAAAACGAGCTTTACGGCTTTGCCATGTCGTTGAGCACCGGGCTGTTGTTCAGGCTGCCGCTGTCGGAAGGGGTGGTGTCGCGGCTGCTGCGCTGCGCCGATTGCTTGGGGTTCACACAGATGGCCGAGCGGATCAGCGACTGGCGCAAGCGCTATGTCGGCTTCGACCCTGCCACCACGCTGGGACTGGCCAGGCGCAAACGCTGCTTCATCATCGGCAACGCGCCGTCCATTGCGGATCTGCCGCTCTGGGCGCTGGCGGGCGAGGATATCTTCTGTGTCAACCGGGGCATGCGCGCGCTGGATGTCGGCCTGCCACACCCCAAATATCTGGTGATTGCGGATCCGCTGGTCTACAAAAACCACGCTGCTGAAATTGATGCAGATGCCAGCTCGGTCGAGAGATTCTTCGTCGCCGCGAATTGCCTGTGGCGCAAGCCGCCGACCTTGCCCGCCATCGCCTTGGGCTGTTCGGGCCTGAAACTCTCGCTCGCCCCCTTCCTGCATGCCCCGCTGCATCTGCATCGTGGCGAAACGGTCGTGGTTCTGGCTGCACAGCTTGCGCATCTGATGGGCTATTCCGAAATCTATATCATCGGCGTTGATCTGGATTATTCGGGCCCTGTGACTCATTTCTATGGCGGTGGCCGCAAGGAAACCGAGCGTTTGGCCAATTTCCGCCCTGGCGGGTCCGGCGCAGAGCTGGTCAATCTTGCCTTTGAAAATCTGCAGAAGATCGTCGCGCGCGATGGCTGCCGAATTTACAACGCCTCGCCCGCCGGGAAACTGGACATGCTGGAGCGCGTGGATTTCCATGATCTGGTCGGCGTGGACAAGCCCAGTGCAGAAGCCCTTGCGCTGGCGCAAAGCCCTGCGGATGTGTCTTTCGCCGAAGTCTATGCGGCCGAGATGCAGGACCATGACCGAGAAAGGGCCGCTGAATGACCCCCCCACCCGCGCAGCGCCTGAGCGCCGAAACCTTGCCTGATCTGTCAGAGACCCGCGCCCTGATGCACGGCTTGATGACCTTGATCCAGAGCAACATGGACCGCATTCAGGCGCGCCGCTACGACATCACGCTCAAGCCGGATAACAGCCCGGTCACTGCCGCAGATGTGCTGATCGAAGACCTGATCTGCGATTATCTGACGGCGCGCATCCCGGATATCACCTTTGCCGGGGAAGAGACTTTCACCGATGCGACCGCCCTGACCAGTGCCGGATATTATGCCATTCTTGACCCGATTGACGGGACCGAGAACTTTTGTTCCGGCCTGAAGGAATGGGGGGTCTCTTTCACGCTCTGGCATGGGAAGACGCATCTGGGCAGCCTGCTCTATCTGCCCGAACTGAACGAACATCTTATGACCGGGGACAGTCTGATCCCCATTCGCTCGCGCATCCGGGGGTTTTCGTCCTCGATGTGTGACGAAATCCTGAAAGGGATGGCAGAAACGCAGGAAAGCCGGCTCATGGGCTGCGCCGTCTATAACCTGTATAACGTCGTGCGCGGGGCTTTTGCGCGCTTCACCAACCCGCGTGGCGCCTATGCATGGGATCTGCTGCCGGGTCTGATGCTGGCGCGCGAACATC
>SKSL01000191.1 GCA_007123015.1 Natronohydrobacter sp.
CCAATGCTTGACGCGCGAAAAGGGCCGCGATAAGAGGTGTGAGGGCGCGGGTGTAGCTCAATGGTAGAGCAGCAGCTTCCCAAGCTGACGACGAGGGTTCGATTCCCTTCACCCGCTCCAAGCCCTCCGGCATCTCGGATGATCGCACTTGATCTTAGACGCCTGATGTTTGCGCAATCATGGTCACCTTTATCCTCTGCCGCGCATTGTTTTGCCATGTTTTGCCATTTAACCCTGCTTGAAAATACCAACCCAAGAGGAGCAGGCGATGGCGATCACGCGCAAAGTGCAGAAGATACTGGCGAATTACGAAGGCGAAACCCCGGGGGTCAAAACCAATCTGTGCCGCATGTTGATGCAGGGCAAGCTAGGTGGCACTGGAAAGATGATCATCCTGCCTGTAGATCAGGGCTTCGAACACGGTCCGGCGCGGACCTTTGCGCCGAACCCTGCGGCCTATGATCCACATTATCACTATCAGCTGGCCATCGACGCAGGACTGAACGCCTATGCGGCCCCGTTGGGCATGATCGAGGCCGGAGCAGATACATTCGCAGGCGCCATCCCGACAATTCTGAAAGTGAACTCGGCCAATTCACTGATGTCCGACACTGCAGGCAAGAATCAGGCGATTACCGGATCCGTCGATGACGCTTTGCGCCTTGGCTGTGCGGCAATCGGCTTCACCATCTATCCGGGCTCGGATTGCGCCCTCGACATGTTCGAGGAAATCTCGGCCATGCGCGAAGAAGCGGCAGCAAAAGGTGTGGCGACAGTGATCTGGTCCTACCCGCGTGGGGAAGCGATTACGAAAGACGGCGAGACGGGCATTGATGTGGCTGCCTATGCAGCGCAAATCGCCGCTTTGCTGGGCGCGCATATCATCAAGATCAAGCTCTCGACCGATCATCTGATGCTGCCTGAAGCAAAGAAAGTCTATGAAGCGCAACATATTGATATCGCGACCCAGGCGGCGCGGGTCAAACACTGCATGGAGGCCAGTTTCAACGGGCGGCGGATCGTGGTCTTCTCGGGCGGCGCGAAAAAAGGCGCGGATTCAGTCTATGATGATGCGCGCGCGATCCGGGATGGCGGTGGTAATGGCTCGATCATCGGGCGGAACAGCTTCCAGCGTGACCGGGATGAGGCGCTGTCCATGCTTGCGAAGCTGGTCGATATTTACAAGGGCAAGGCCTGATCTGATCGTAGGGTGCGTGCTGAGCACGCACCCTACCCCCTTGCGATCAACCCATTGCGGCTCTAAATGTGATAATATCACATAACACGGAGTCGCTTGATGACGCAGCATGACCCTCGACTGCCCGTTACTGTTCTGTCGGGATTTCTAGGCGCTGGCAAAACCACGCTTCTCAACCATGTGCTGAACAATCGCGACGGACGACGTGTCGCCGTGATCGTCAATGACATGTCCGAGGTGAATATCGACGCGGATCTGATCGCCGCCGGGGTCGATCTGAAACGGGGCGAAGAAAAGCTTGTCGAAATGTCGAATGGCTGCATCTGCTGCACGCTGCGCGACGACCTGCTGGCCGAGGTGCGCAGATTGGCTGCCGAGGGCCGCTTCGACTATCTTCTGATCGAATCCACCGGGATCTCGGAACCCTTGCCAGTCGCCGCGACTTTCGAATTCCGCGATGAGACAGGCGACAGCCTGATGGATGTCGCGCGTCTCGATACGATGGTCACAGTTGTCGATGCTGTGAATCTGCTGCAAGATTTCTCCAGCCATGATTTCCTGTCTGACCGTGGCGAGATTCTCGGCGAAGAGGATGAGCGAACACTGGTCAATCTTCTGACCGAGCAGATCGAATTCGCGGATGTCATTCTCTTGAACAAGGTCTCGACTGCGGGCCCCGAGCGTGTCGACGCTGCGCGCAAGATCATCAAGGCGCTGAACCCCGATGCCAGGCTGATTGAAACCGATATGTCGCAGGTGCCTGCGGACGAGATTTTCGACACAGGTCTGTTCGATTTCGACACAGCGCATGAGCACCCGCTCTGGGCGAAGGAACTTTACGGTTTCGCTGACCATGTGCCTGAAACCGAAGAATACGGCGTGTCCAGCTTCGTCTATCGCGCGCGGCGTCCTTTCCACCCGGCCAAGATCCATGATCTGCTGAAAGGCGCCCTGCCCGGGGTGATCCGGGCGAAAGGGCATTTCTGGGTTGCGACGCGCCCCAATTGGGTGGCGGAATTTTCGTTGGCCGGGGCGATGTCCAGCATTGCGCCGCTTGGGGCATGGTGGGCGGCGATCCCGCAGGACCGCTGGCCTGACCATCCCGAAGCGCGCGCCAAAATGCGCGAGAACTGGGTTGAGCCCTGGGGCGACCGGCGTCAAGAACTGGTCTTCATTGGCGCAGGCATGGATCGCGATGCACTGATTGCGGCACTGGATGCTTGTCTGGTGACAAGCGACAGCTTCACCCCGGAAAGCTGGGCCGGGTTTGCCGACCCTTTCCCGCGCTGGGGCCAACGTCAGGCCGCGTGAGCCGATGCGCAGCAATCTTGCAAGCAGTCTGAAGCGGCGGCGCTTCAGTCCAATGGCGCTTCATGACCGGTTGCCGCGTGAACTGCGGCGCTGGCTTGCGCAGGCCGCACTACCATGGAGTGCACAATCCGCGCTGAAGCTCTGGCAGCGGGCCTTGCGTGATGCGCGCGGCGACACTTTTGCAGCGCAGGCAGCGCTCAGCCGGATCGAGGCGCGCTTGCTCGCGCGGGATGCAGCGCGGGTCTGGGGCGCGCACTATCCTTCGGCGCTCAAGGCGGCAAGCGCGCCAAGAGATCAGCGTTGATATAGCCATCAGGCGGCAAGCCGTTAGCGCGCTGCCATGCCTGCACGGCCGCCACTGTGGCAGGACCATGCCGCCCGTCTATGCCTGCTGTGTCATGGCCCAGTGCATTCAGCCGCCGCTGCACGTCCTTGCGTTCGCTCAAGCTTAGCGCGCGATCCCCGCGCGGCCATTGGCCGCGCAAGGGCCCGGCCCCGCGCAACCGGTCTGACAGATGCCCCAGCGCCAGCACATAAGCGTCGGAAATGTTGTATTCTTTCAACACATCGTAATTCGCATAGGCCAGAAAAGCCGGGCCACGCGCGCCACCTGGCAGGATCAGCCGCGATGTGCCCGGCGCAATCGCCCCGGTCGCCGCGCGCAGCCCTGCCCTGCCCCAGCTCTCTGCTGATTGGCGCTGTCCGGTCAATCCAAGATCAAAGCCCTGCGGCAAGATAACCTCGACCGCCCAGGGCTGCCCACGCACCCACCCACGCCGCGCAAGGTAATTTGCCGCAGAGGCCAAGGCGTCAGTGGGATCCGCGCTCCAGACATTGCGCCGCCCGTCGCCTGTGAAATCAACTGCATATGTCAGATAGCTGGAGGGCATGAATTGCGTATGCCCGAAAGCCCCGGCCCATGAGCCGATCATCGCCTCAGGCGCGATATCGCCTGCCTGCACGATCTTGAGCGCATCGATCAACTGGGCTTCGAAAAACGCGCCGCGCCGCCCGTCCTTGGCCAGTGTTGCCAGCGTCGAGAGCGTGGAAATGCGGCCCCGATCTGCACCGTAAGATGTCTCGATCCCCCAGATCGCCACGATCACTTCGGGTGGGACACCAAAGCGTGCTTCGATCCGCGACAAGCCAACGGCCCGCGCGCGCAAGGCCGCCTGACCCTGCGAAATCCGTGCTGGGGTGACAGCACTGTCCATATAGTCCCAGATACGCGCGCCGAATTCGCTTTGTCGTTGGTCCAGCGTCACAGTCGCAGGCAGATAGCGCAGATGCGGCCGCGCTTGCGCCAAAGTCGTCTCGCGAACCCCTGCCGCGCGGGCGCGCTGCGCGAAGCTGTCAAGCCACGCGTCAAAACTGCCGACCGATCGCGTGGCGGCGGGGGTTTCTACTCGTGGCTCTGGGCGGGGCGATGTGTCGACATTTGCCGCCACACAGCCCGGCAGCAACAGGCAGAAGAAGAGGGCAACAGAGCGGTGCATCAACTTTCCAGATCTTTCCAAAAACATGCTACCCCCCACACCCAGCCGAACCAAGCCCCAGTTTGCCCGATTGTTGCCGAATATGAAACGCACTCCTTAACACGAGCTTAGCGCTGGGCTATTGTCGCCGAAAACACCAGAATAATCAGAGGTGAGCAGTGCCATGTATCTGTCCAGACGTTCCACATTCTTGGGGCTATGCGCCCTGCCGCTTTCGGCTTGCATGGGGGGGGGCGTGCCGATGAGTGCGCCTGTGGCCCGTGCAGCCACGATGCGGCCCCAGCCGAACCCCGACTTCGACGCCTGGAAAGCGCGATTCCGGGGCCGTGCCTTGGCCACGGGCATCCCGGCCAATGTGCTTGATCCTGCGCTGAATTCAGCCGGGTTTCTGCCTGATGTGATCGCGCGCGACCGGCGTCAGGCGGAATTTACCCGCACATTGGAAGATTACATTCAGGGTATCGCAGTCACAGACGAACGCGTGGCCGCAGGGCGGGCCGCCCTGTCACGTCATAACGCGACCCTGCGCGCCATCGAGCAGCGTTTCGGGGTCGAGGCTGAGGTGATTACAGCAGTCTGGGGCCTCGAATCGCGCTACGGCACGGAACGCGGCGATATTCCGGTGATCTCGGCCACAGCGACACTGGCATTTGACGGTCGGCGCGGCGCGTTTTTTGAGAACCAGCTTCTTGCCGCCCTACGCATTCTGCAACGCGGGGACACGACATTGGCCAATCTGCGCGGGTCCTGGGCCGGAGCGATGGGCCATACGCAGTTCATCCCGACCACCTATCAGGATTATGCAGTCGATTTCACCGGCAATGGTCGGCGCGATATCTGGGCAGAGGATCCGACTGACGGGCTGGCGTCAGCAGCCAATTACTTGTCGCGCATGGGCTGGCGGCGTGGGCAGCCCTGGGGCGTGGAAGTGCGCCTGCCACAGCGGTTTGATACGGGTCTTGCAGGGCGTGGCAGCACACGGGCGGTCGCCGCATGGGCCGGGCTGGGCATTCGCGACATGGATGGGCGCAACGTGCCGGATCATGGCGCGGCCTCGCTGATCCTGCCGGACGGGCCGCGCGGTCCGGCCTTTCTGGTCTTCCAGAATTTCCGCACGATTCTGCGCTATAACAATTCGGAATTCTACGCCATTGGCGTCGGGCACCTGTCTGACCGGATCGCCGGGCGCGGGCCGATCCGAGGGGATTTCCAGCCGGATCGCTTCGGGCTGCGCGTGGGCGACCGGCGCGAATTGCAGCACCTGCTGACGCGGGCGGGCTTTGATACGCAAGGCGCTGACGGGGTGATCGGCCCCAATTCCGAAACTGCGATTCGCGCCTATCAGCAAGCGCGTGGCCTGCCCGTGACAGGACAGCCTTCGCGCGCTTTGCTGGAGCGGCTGCGCCAAGGGGTGTGAACCCGAGTTGCGCACGATCAGAAACGATTCGCGCGCAAGACTTCGCAATCAGTCACGCAGACAACGCCGATATAACGCTCCAGCAGGCTGAACGCCGCATCAAGCAAAGCGTCCAGCCGGTCGGGGCGGATGATGCAGACGACCGCCACCATGCCCGCAGCCCGGCTGACCTGACCCTCACGGCTCCAGCGGCCTGAACTGCCAGATCCGCCCATGACCGGCAGAATGGTAAAGCCTGTCACACCGGCACGCTCCAGCGCTTCGGTCAGGCGTGCTTCCATGACAGCCTCGATCGTGATCTCGACCCGTTTCGCGTTATGAGTCTGCATCCTTCACACTCCTCCGGAAACCGCCTGTGCGACAGCAAGATAGATGGGGATACCCAGCACAAGATTGAAGGGGAAAGTCACACCAAGGGCAAGTGTAAGATAGATGGCGGGATTGGCTTCTGGCAAGGCCACGCGCATCGCAGCGGGAACCGCGATATATGAGGCCGAGGCCGAGAGGGTCATCATCAGCATCAGACCCCCGGGGGACAAGCCGATCAGCAGCCCTGTCAGCATGCCGATACAGGCCCCTGTCAGTGGCATCAGCACCCCGAACAGGATCAGTTTCGGCCGCAAAAGCCCGCGGGTCTGGCGCAGACCACGCCCGGCCACCAGCCCCATATCAAGCAGGAACAGGCACAGGATCCCCAGAAATGGCGCGACGATAAAGGCTTCGATCTTGGCCATACCGGGCACGCCGGTAATCACCCCGATGGCGAAAGCCCCGACCAGAAGCACGATCGAGCCGTTGAGCAGGATTTCACGCAACAAGTTGGAATCGACGCCACTTGCAGGGCGCGCAGCACCCGCGCGGGCGACCAGCCAGAGGGCCGACAGGATGGCAGGTGCTTCCATCGCGGCGGCGACGGCCACCATATAGCCTTCGAACACGATCCCGGCAGAAGTCAGTACCGAGCTTGCGGCGACAAAGGTCACGATGGACACCGAGCCGTAATGCGCAGCCACTGCGGCGGCATCAGTGACCGAAAGCTCTGTGATCACGCGCAGCAGCGCGAAGGCGATCAAGGGCAACAGGAATGAGAGGATAACGCCTGCAATGATGGCGATGATCAGCCCGGCATCGACACCATGCTCTGAGACACTGACACCGCCCTTAAAGCCGATGGCCAGAAGCAGATACAGTGACAGCCCTTTGGCGATGGCTTCCGGCACTGCAAGGTCAGAGCGCGCCATGGCCGCAGCGAAGCCGAGTACGAAAAACAGGATAACAGGTGAGAGAAGGTTCTCAAGCGCAAGCCCGAAAATGCTATCCATCCGTCAGCCTCTGATCGTCCCCTGTGTGGACGGAGTGCGCGATTCTTCGTGGGAAGACAAGGGGCGATGCGCTTTTCGTATAACCGGAATTGATAGATTGCATCGCGTGCTGCCT
Organism: Natronohydrobacter sp.; assembly: GCA_007123015.1. Classification (GTDB taxonomy): domain Bacteria; phylum Pseudomonadota; class Alphaproteobacteria; order Rhodobacterales; family Rhodobacteraceae; genus Roseinatronobacter. The sequence goes on from SKSL01000191.1 coordinate 6,860, forward strand.
GCAAAGGCCGCGCGGGACCAGTTTGGGCGGCTGACCTCTGGCGACCAGTTTGCGCGTAACCCCTGAATTCTGTGGGCGGCGCCATGTCAGCTATGGCGACGCGGACAAGGGCGTGCGGCAGTGGGGCTGGGGTCAGCGTCTCTCTGCTCTGCTGTCAGCGGCGAGATCCTTCACTGTGTTCGGCGGTGCCGTATCCTGTGGTTGTTCCGGGACAAAAACAGCCTGCGGCGGTGAGAATGGGACGATTCGCGCAGGCAAGCGCTGGTGCTGTGCCCCCGTCGTGTCGCGCAGAACGCCCGGATCGGCGGTCAGTCGCACAGCACGCTGACCCCGCGCTTGCCCCAGTCGCCCGACACCCAAGGGCTCGTGGTGGATTGTTTCAAGCGAAAGCGTTTCCAGCGCCGAGTCTGGCACGGTCAAAACATCCCCCGGGCGCAGGCGCAGCGCATCGGTCAAGGTCAGCTTGAGCCGCGCGAGGGTCGCCGTGATCGTGACCTCGCTGCAATTTACCGCAGCCTCCAGTTTGGCCTGCCAGTCGCGGCTGGCAGCGGCCTCAGGTTCCACGGGTTTGCTTTCAGTCGATAGCGTCGTTGTTTCCGGAACGATCAGGAACCAGTCGCCGCCTTTCGCCCCAAAGCCCAGACTGACCCGAAAGCGCATCATCATATAGCGGCGATCATCAAGCAGAACGCCAAGCGGGCGCGGATCATCAAGGTACGACCCATAGACATAGCCTGAAACAGCGTCAGCTTCGGGCAAATCGGCGCAGCGCTGATCCACAAGGCGCAGGAACGCGTCAATCATAGGGGCCACCAAGGCCGCATCGGTACGTGTGGGTTTGCGCGGTTGCGGGATATCGGTCCCGATTGCGCCAGTGGTCTGCGCTTCTATCACGCCTGCCAGCACAACAGGACAGGTCATGATCATGCCCATGGTGTCGGCGCGGCCTTCGAGCAAAGCCAGAAACATGCCGCTTTCAATCAGATCAAGGATTTCTGCCAGACCTGTCGACGCGATATCCACTTTCTGCACTGTGGCATCCAGACCCGGGCAGTCTGCCGCCATTCTGCCAAAGGCCACACGCAAGGCAGCGGCAAATCGCGCGGTCTGCTGTTCAGCGGCGACGCGATGGCGCGATGCAATGGCCTGCAAAGTCTTGACTTGCGGGCCGTCTGTTTCAGTCTCTGATCCGATCCCATGCGTTTCGTTTCGGGTCATTGCCTTGCCACCCATCCTCTGCCTGACCTTGGCGTCAAATGGTTAGCAAAGCCTGAAGACAGACCAAGAAACCCTGTCGCTCACCCCTGACAGGCCGGGACGTTGCGCGTGAATTCCGCAATATCGTTGCGCTTTCGCGCATTGCGCATCGGGGGCCAGTCACGCGCGACCCCGCCCCAACGCCCAGGACCACCGACAACGACCTTGTCGCGCGCCACGGCCTGTGCGGCAATGCGCGAGGCGCAGCGCAAATTGGTGGGCCCGTCATACAATCCTTTGGGATGCGAGAGATCACAACCATAGTACCGCGCCGAAGTGGGCCAGATCTGCAGCAGACCGCGATACCGCCCGCCTGCCCCGGCCGCGTCAGGGCGCCATGTGCTCTCATAGCCTGCCAGGCCCGAAAACAGCGCTGTCCAGAAAGCTTTGCGCCCATCTGCATCGGCCGCCGCGTAAGCGGGGCAGAAGGTTTCGATATCGCGCGGTACAGTCTGGACCAGCGCGTTTCCGCCATTCGCAAGCGCATCGAAACTTGCCGCCGTCCAGAGTTCGGCCTCGGGGCGATGGTCCCACCGCGTGGGCACCTCGATTGGGGCCGAGGCCTTTGCCGTTGCATCCGGCGCAGACATCGAACAGGCAGACGAGAAAGACAGCAGAGCAGCGGCCAGAAGCGGCGCGAAAGGCAAGGAGCGGATCATTTTGGTTCCGAAGACAGCACAGCGCCAATTTACGCTGCACTGCAGCACTGCCTGTGAATCGGGCTGATTGCAAACCAGGCCACAGACGAAGCGGGTTTTTCGGCAGGGAATCGCCCATGCCGAGGCTTGCTGCGCTGGCAGCGCTTGGCTAGAAGGCACACAAACGACTGGTCAAAGGACGCGCCCGATGCTCGATCTGACATATGAGCCCCCCAAACCCAAAGTGATTTCCGGAGCGACCGGGGATTGGGAGCTGGTGATCGGGATGGAAATCCACGCTCAGGTCGCGAGTGAAGCAAAGCTGTTTTCGGGGGCTTCGACACGCTTCGGCGCCGAGCCCAACTCCAATGTGGCTTTCGTTGATGCCGCGATGCCGGGGATGCTGCCGGTGGTCAATGACTATTGCATCGAGCAGGCAGTGCGCACAGGGCTGGGATTGAAGGCACAGATCAATCTGATCTCGGCCTTCGATCGCAAGAATTATTTTTATCCGGATCTGCCGCAGGGCTATCAGATCAGCCAGCTTTATCATCCGCTGGTGGGGGAAGGCGAAGTGCTGGTCGAGTTGGGCCCCGGTGTCGCGCGGCGGGTTCGGATCGAGCGGATCCATGTCGAGCAGGATGCCGGAAAGTCGATCCATGACATGGACCCGAACATGTCTTTTGTCGATCTGAACCGCACGGGCGTCGCCCTGATGGAAATCGTCAGCCGTCCCGACATTCGCGGACCAGAGGAAGCGGCCGCCTATGTCGGCAAGCTGCGCCAGATCCTGCGCTATCTGGGAACCTGTGACGGGAATATGCAAAACGGCAATCTACGCGCGGATGTGAATGTCTCGATCTGCCGTCCGGGCGCCTATGAGCGCTATCAGGAGAGCCAGGATTTCAGCCATCTGGGCACGCGCTGCGAAATCAAGAACATGAATTCGATGCGCTTCATTCAAGCCGCCATCGACTATGAGGCCCGCCGCCAGATCGCGATTGTGGAAGACGGTGGCCAGGTGGTGCAGGAAACCCGGCTGTTTGATCCGGACAAGGGCGAGACGCGGTCGATGCGCTCGAAGGAAGAGGCGCATGATTACCGCTATTTCCCTTGCCCTGATTTGCTGCCGCTGGAGATCGAGCAGGCCTGGGTCGATGCGATTGCAGCCTCGCTGCCGGAATTGCCGGATGCAAAGAAAGCCCGGTTCATGGCGGATTTCGGGCTGACGGATTATGATGCTTCCGTGTTGACGTCAGATGTGGCCAATTCCGCCTATTTCGAAGCTGTGGCGGCAGAAGCCGGGGATGGCAAGCTGGCGGCCAACTGGGTGATCAATGAGCTGTTCGGGCGATTGAAGAAAGATGCGCGCGAGATTACCGAAAGCCCGGTTTCGAGCGCGCAGCTGGCCGGGGTGATCCGGTTGATCCGGTCGGGCGATATCTCGGGCAAGATCGCCAAAGATGTCTTTGAAATTGTTTACAATGAAGGGGGCGATCCGGCGCAGATCGTGGACGCGCGCGGCTTGAAGCAAGTCACCGATACCGGTGCGATCGAGGCCGCTGTCGAAGAGATTATCGCCGCAAACCCGGCACAGGTCGCAAAAGCGCAACAGAACCCGAAGCTCGTTGGCTGGTTCGTGGGTCAGGTGATGAAAGCCACAGGTGGCAAGGCCAATCCGGCAGCGGTCAACAAGATCGTGAGCGCCAAGCTGGGGCTGTAGCGCGGCGGAAGGCAGGTGCGTGCAAGAGCACGCACCCTACGCAAGCCCGCACTGGACCCGGACAACAAAAAACCGCGCTGGAAGAGCGCGGTTCTTCAGTCTGGGAAATGGGCAGGATTACTTGATCTTGCCTTCCTTGTATTCGACATGCTTTCGTACGACAGGGTCGTATTTCTTGATCGAGAATTTCTCGGTCATCGTGCGGGCATTTTTCTTGGTCACGTAGAAATGCCCAGTCCCTGCCGTCGAGTTCAGGCGGATCTTGATTGTGGTTGGCTTTGCCATGGCTGCTTCTCCTGACCGGGCAAAGCGCGGCGCGCGCCCGTTTGTATTCTGAGCCCGCGTTCTACAAGTCTGACCTTAAGTGTCAACTGCAAAATAGGCGAAAAATCAGCTGCTACACAGCGTTTTCGCCGCGCAAGATCGAAGGGAGTGTCTGAAACAGAATTTGCAGGTCCAAAAAAAGTGACCAGCGATCAATATAGTCCAGATCCAGCGCCACGCGCCTGCTGATCTGTTCTTTGGACTCGACGGGGCCACGGAAGCCCCGGATCTGGGCAAGCCCTGTCATGCCCGGTTTCACACGGTGACGTGCTGCATAGCTGCGCACGACATTGGCAAAAGCCATGTCGCGATTGCGTGCCCCGACAGCATGCGGGCGCGGGCCGACCAGCGACATCTGTCCCTGCAGCACGTTCAGCAGCTGCGGCACCTCATCGAGCGATGTCTTGCGCAGCAAGCGCCCGACGCGTGACACACGCGAATCACCTTCAGTCACTGGGATGACAGCCCCCAGATCTGCTTGCCCGTGCTGCAGGCTTCGGAATTTCCAGACGTCAAAGGGGCGGCCGGCATAGCCTTCGCGCGGCTGTCGGAAAAACACAGGTCCAGGGCTGTCCAGCCGGATCACAACCGCAATCACCAGCATGACTGGCGCGAGAGCTATGAGCATAAGCCCGCCCAGCAACAGATCGAACACGCGTTTCAGCGCAGCGTCCTGCGCGCGCAGCGGGCGGTCGAAGAGATCAAGCAGCGCAAGACCGCCCAGCCAGCGATAGGCTCGCGGACGGTATAGGATGCTGGTCTGAACTGGGGCCAGTCGGATATCTACAGGCAGCGGCCAAAGCAGTGACAGGATATCCGAGAGGCGCGCTTCGGCCTTGCGGGGCATGGTCACGATGATCAGATCGAAATTCGTCTGCTGCAGAAACGCGGGAATATCACTGATCCGGCCAAGCTTTGCGACACCTTCCTGAATCGGGGGCGAACGGGCTGTTTCGCGATCATCAAACAAGGCCAGCACTTGAACACCCTGCCGACGTAATTTTGCCAACAGCACTAGGGCGTCGCGCGCTTCGCGGCCACCACCGGCGATGATGATGCGCAGGCCCAGCACCCCCTTTCTGATCAGGCGCGGCACAAGCCGCGCCAGAGCACTGCGCCAGAGCGTGCTGAGCAGCGCAGCCGGGATCAGTCCAGTTGCAGCAAGATGGGTTGCGTCACGCCCGAAACAGATGAAAACAAACAGAAACAGCATTGGCAACACGATCATCCAAAGCCGGGTCGCATGACGCGCGGGCTTGGCTCCGGGGTCGAACCCGCCAAGGATCTGCCCTGGCGCAGGACGTGTCATGCGCGCCCAGGCAAGCAGAAGGACTGCGGCTGACAACAGCCAGATACCGCCATCCGCCACGGGCCAATGCGCAATCCCCGCGACCCAGAACGCCGCGCCGAAACACAGCGCGATCAAGCCCAGCTCACCCATGCGTGCGAGCTGCGCAAATGATTGCGGCGTCATTCGCCAAAGCCCCTTTGGGGCAACAGCCTGCAGGCCGGGCTGGAAATCAGTCGGGCGTGATTGATGCATGGCCATCCTGACACTCATCGTTCCGGGTCAGAGTGCCAGACCCCGCTTAACAAAGCCTGAAAGTCACGATGCGGCAGGTCTGTAAGCCGGGTTCTGTACCGGGGTTGCCCCCGATGATGACCATTCATCTGGTCCTGCCCTTGCGGACAGGATCAAGCTGCCAACCCGGACTTCAGGCTGAGGCCACCTTGCAGGGATATCCGGGAACCGGATCACACCTGCGCGAAGTCCCTATTCGGCATTGCTCCGGGTGGGGCTTGCCGTGCCGGTCCGGTTGCCCGTCCCGCGGTGGGCTCTTACCCCACCGTTTCACCCTTACCATGCAGTCATGGCGGTCTGTTTTCTGTGGCGCTTTCCCTTGGGTTGCCCCAGCCGGGCGTTACCCGGCACCCTTGCCTCATGGAGCCCGGACTTTCCTCGCACGCCGCAGGCGCGCGCGGTCATCCGACCTGCCGCATCGTGTCGCCGACATAGGCAGATTGGCCGCGCGACACAAGGCGCGCATGCAGATATGCGCCGATGACAGGCGGAAACGCAGCGCAACCCGCCCAAACGGCGCTGCCAGTCAACTATCAGGACCCAGCCCCTTGCCCGTCACCGGGTGCTGCTCTAAGCAGAAATCAAGGCAAATGAGGGCAAAATGCGCATTCTTGTAACCAATGATGACGGGATCAACGCACCTGGCCTGGCGGTTCTGGAGAAGATCGCCCAGACTATCGCCGGACCCGAAGGCGAGGTCTGGGTCGTCGCCCCGGCTTTCGAGCAATCCGGGGTTGCGCATTGCATCAGCTACACGCATCCGACGATGATCGCGAAACTGGGGCCAAGGCGCTACGCGGCCGAAGGCTCGCCCGCTGATTGTGTGCTGGCAGGGCTTTATGACGTATTGCAGGGCGCGCGGCCGGATCTGGTACTCTCGGGCGTCAATCGGGGCAATAATTCGGCCGAGAATGTGCTCTATTCCGGCACTGTCGGGGGCGCGATGGAAGCAGCGCTTCAGGGTCTGCCCGCGATTGCACTGTCGCAATATATGGGGCCGCTGAGCGAAGACCTGCCTTCGCTGTTTGATGCGGCCATCGGGCATGGGGAAGCGACCATCCGTCGCCTGCTGGAGCGGGGAATCTGGGACAAGGGCGATTACCGGCTGTTTTACAATGTGAACTTCCCGCCAGTCGGACGCGCGGCCGTCAAGGGCATGAAGGTCGCCCCGCAAGGCTATAGAAAAGATACATTTTTCGGGGTCGAGGCGCAGACCTCGCCGAGCGGGCGGCGGTTCCTGTGGATCAAGGGCGGCCCGCAACATCTGCCGACAGCGCCCGGCACAGATGCCGCAGTCAATCTGGACGGATATATCTCTGTGACGCCAATGCGGGCCGATCTGAGCGCGCATGACGCGATGGACGCAGTCCGCGAGGCGCTGGAATGATGGATCCCGACGCGCTGATCGAGGCGCGGATGCGCTTCATCTACACGATCCGTTCGCGGGGGGTGACAGATACGCGCGTCTTGCAGGCGATGGAGCGGATCGACCGGCGCGATTTCGTGACCGGCATCTTCACGGATCGCGCCTATGAGGACATGCCGTTGCCGATTGCCTGCGGGCAGACGATCAGCCAGCCTTCGGTCGTGGCGCTGATGACCGAAGCGCTGCAGGTCGGGCCGCGTGACAAGGTGCTTGAGATCGGCACGGGCTCTGGCTATCAAGCCGCAATCCTGAGCCAGCTTGCGCGCCGCGTCTACACGCTTGAGCGCCACCGCCAACTGGCCCAATCCGCACAGAAGCTGTTTGACCGTCTGGGTCTGACGAATGTCACAGCGATGATCACGGATGGAAGCCACGGGCTGCCAGATCTTGCGCCATTTGATCGCATTATCGTGACTGCCGCTGCAGAAGACCCTCCGGGCCCGCTCTTGGCGCAGTTGCGGATTGGCGGTATCATGATTGTCCCTGTGGGCCAGTCGGACACTGTGCAGACGCTGATCCGGGTGATTCGCGGAGAGGCCGGATATGAGTATGAGGAATTGCGCGCTGTGCGGTTTGTACCGTTGGTGGAAGGGTTGGGCACATAGCTCTGACAAGATGAACAGTGGATGAACCGCTGTCACCGGGGCGCCGGAGATGAGGACGAGCAGATGGCGACATGGATCAAGACGGCCCTGCTGTGCAATGCAGCGCTGATCGGGCTGTCGGCATGCAGCGATTTCGACATGGATTTGCGGCGTGCCGAAAACGGCTTCTCGACGACGGAAGCGGCCCGGCAGGCAACTGCGGCGCGCCCGCGTGCGGATGCACGCGGCATCATCACCTATCCCGATTATCAGGTCGTGGTCGCCCGTCCCGGCGATACTGTCGCCTCTGTCGCGCAACGCATCGGCATGGCCGAAGCCGAGCTTGCGCGTTTCAACGCGCTCGACCCTCTGACCGAGTTGCGCGGAGGTGAAGTTCTGGCCTTGCCGCGCAAGATAGAAAGTACAGCGCCTGCAGATGCGCGTAGCGGCGAGATCGAGATCTCGACCCTGGCCGATGCCGCCATCTCGCGCGCCGAAGGCAGCGCCCCTGCCCCCACCCCGTCGCGCCAGGTTGTCCAGCCTGCCGAAGCACAACCCCGCCAGCATCGCGTCCAGCGCGGCGAGACCGCCTTCCAGATTGCGCGGCTCTACAATGTCGCCCCGCGCGCGCTGGCCGATTGGAACGGGCTGGACCCGGAAATGCGCGTGCGCGAAGGGCAGATGCTGATGATCCCGGTCGCAGATCAGCCAGCGCCCCAGCGCACAGCCGCAGCGGCCCCTGACCCAGGGCCCGAGCCCGAAGTCAGCCAGCCCGGATCAGGCAGCCCGACACCTGTGCCGCCAAGCGCCTCTGCTCCGCTGCCGCCTCCGGAACCCCCAGCAGAGTCACAGCAAGAGGCGGTCGAACAGGCGCGCCCGCCCTCACCCGCCCTGGCTGAAACCCGCACCGAGTCAACCCGCGCGCAGTTTGTCATGCCTGTGGATGGGCGTATCATCCGCGCCTATGCGCCCGGACGCAATGAAGGGATCGGGATTGCCGCTGCTGCCGGAACACAGGTCAAGGCCGCCGCATCCGGGCGTGTCGCGGCAATCACGGAAGACACCAACAAGGTCCCTGTTGTCGTCATCCAGCATGATGATGGCTTGCTGTCGGTCTATGCACAGCTCGAAGGTCTGACAATAGAACGGGGCGCCCGCGTCTCGCAAGGTCAGACCATCGGGCGGGTGCGCAGCGGCGATCCGTCTTTCCTGCATTTCGAAATCCGGCAGGGCATGAACAGTGTCGATCCCATGCGCTACCTGCAATAAGCGGCATCGGGGATGGTTGCCAAACAGCCACTTTGCGCGTATCCGTTAGCGCAAACATCCCTAGCGGAGCGCATCCATGACCCCGACTGAACAAAGTCAGCACGCGCTGGCCCTGTGCCAGATGGCCCCTGTCATCCCTGTTCTGGTGATCGAAGACATCACCCATGCTGTGCCCTTGGCCGAAGCGCTTGTCGCCGGGGGGCTGCCTGTTCTGGAAGTCACCCTGCGCACCGAGGCCGCGCTTGCGGCGATCAAGGCCATGTCAGCGGTCCCCGGTGCGGTGCTGGGTGCGGGGACTGTGCTGACCCCGACCCAGATGGCAGAGGCAAAAGACGCAGGCGCCCGCTTCGCAGTCGCCCCTGGCGCGACACCGGCCCTGATTGACGCGGCCCGCGTCCATGAAATGCCGCTATTGCCCGGCGCACAGACCTGCTCGGAAGTGATGGTGCTGCTGGAACAGGGCTATACTGTGCAAAAGTTCTTCCCGGCCGAAGCGATCGGTGGCGCAGGCGCGCTCAAATCCATCGGCGGGCCCTTGCCGCAAGTGACCTTCTGCCCCACAGGCGGGATCAGCATGGACCGCGCGCCCGACTATCTGCGCCTGTCCAATGTTGCCTGTGTCGGCGGGTCATGGGTGGCGCCGAAGGATGCGATGGTGAATGGCGACTGGCAGAGCATCGCCGCTCTTGCGCAAAGCGCCAGCCAGTTGCCGCGCTGAATTCTGCAGGTGACCGAAAGGCCACAGCGCGTGGGCCTCTCTCTGCGCGCTTCTGGCTTTGTGAAACATGATCGCATACCGTCGATATGCGGGCGGAAAACAGGCAACTCCAACAGGTTGCACGATAATGATACTTACCAGGCGACAGGTGCTGGCCTCCAGCACAGCAACATGTGCCCTTGCGCTGGCAGGGTGCGAAACAGCACCACCGCCCGCCCCTGTTCCCGAGGAACCGCGCTTCACGGAAGACGGTCGTCCAATTGCGACCACACGCGCCAAACCGCTCTCGGACCTGGCCGCGCGCTTTGGCATCACCCCGATCTCTTATGAAGAGCGTCTGGATGGCGACCGCATCCTGCCTGCAACTGGCATGAGCCTCATTCCGCCGCAATTTCACCGCCAGGTCGTGGAATATCCCTCATACCACCCGCCGGGCACGATTCTGGTCCAGAACAGCGCGCGGCATCTGTTTCTGATCCTCGATGACGGCCATGCGCTGCGCTACGGTATCTCGGTCGGGCGCGAAGGGCGGACATGGCGTGGGCGCGGGCGGATCTATCGCCGCGCGGTCTGGCCGACATGGACACCGACTGCCCGCATGATCCGCGAAGACCCGAGCCTGTCACGTTTCGCCGGGGGCATGCCGGGCGGGCCGCGCAACCCCTTGGGCGCGCGGGCGCTCTATCTGATGTCGGGCGGGCGCGATCAGGGCTACCGCATCCACGGCACTCCGGAATACTGGCTGATCGGCGAATATGTATCGTCAGGCTGTATCCGTATGGTCAATCAGGATGCGATCGACCTTTATGAGCGGGTGCCGATCGGGACCCAAGTCTTTACAATTTGACATTGCAGCTTGTGTTCAGGCGCGTTTTTGCGATCCTGTTCTCTCAAGATCAGGAAATCACAGATGCGCGCTGCTCCTCTGACCCGCCGCCAATTGATACATCTCACGGCCAGCGCAGCTGCGCTGGCGGCCTGCGTTCCCGCGCTCACGCCAGCGCCGCCGCCGGAATTCGCACCGATTGACTATTCCAGCCGCCGCGATGGCGGGCATCAGTTGGACGCCGTGAACTTGCAAGACATCCCGGAATTCCTGCATCGTCAGGTGACTCCCTATCAAAGCGACGACGCCGTGGGCACAATCATCATCGAAAACCAGAATCGCCTGCTTTATCTGCTGTTGGAGCATGGCTATGCGCTGCGCTATGGCATTTCAGTCGGGCGTGAGGGCTTTGACTGGACCGGCGACTCTGTGGTCTATCGCAAGGCGCAATGGCCAACCTGGACCCCACCGCCCGAAATGATCGCCCGCGAGCCGCATCTGGAACGCTGGAAGGACGGCCAGCCCGGCGGTCCCGCCAATCCGCTCGGCGCCCGCGCGCTTTATCTGAAGAGCGATGGCCGCGATCAAGGCTACCGTATCCACGGAACCCCGGAATGGCGCTCGATCGGGCGCTTTGCGTCTTCGGGCTGTTTCCGCATGCTGCAACAGGATGTGATCGATCTCTATGACCGGGCCCCAGTCGGCACGCGGGTCATCGTGATCTGATCTTCCCACATTTTCTTGCTGGAAATACTCAGTAACCCCATCAACGCGCAAACGCGGCAGGCAGTTACGCACTCAAGGCCCAAGGCGCGCGCGATTTGGACCAGGCTTGCACTGCAGCACCAAAAGCCTCGAATAACGGGCGCGAGACCGGATCTTGCCCCGCCTGCCATTCCGGATGCCATTGCACTGACAAAGTGAAGCCAGGCGCATCCTTGACATAGAGCGCCTCTGGCGTGCCATCGGGCGCGTGCCCGTCGATCACGATGCGCGCACCCGCTGTCTTGATCCCCTGCCCGTGCAGCGTGTTGGTCATCACTTCGCGCGCGCCCATCAGGCGGTGAAACACACCGCCCTCACAAAAGCCTACCTTGTGGCGCAGGGCGAATTTCTCCTGCAATGTGCCATCGGGCGGCATGCGGTGGTTCATTCGGCCCGGCAGATCGCGGATTTCGGGATAAAGCGTGCCCCCCATCGCGACATTGACTTCCTGAAAGCCACGACAGACGCCCAGAAAGGGCTGGCCGCGTGCAACACAGGCGCGCACCAGCGGCAGGGTGATCGCATCGCGTGCGCGGTCGAAATCGCCATGCGCGGGGGTCTCGGCTTCGCCATATTCTTCCGGGTGAACATTCGGGCGACCGCCCGTCAGCAGGAAGCCATCGCAGACTTCGAGCAGTTCATCAACCGAGACAAGGCGCGGGTCGGACGGCACCAGAAGCGGCAGGCATTTCGAGACCTCGGCCACAGCTTCCGAATTCATCGAGCCGCCTGCATGCGCGGGGTATTCGTCATTGATCAGATAGGAATTGCCGATAATGCCGACAACGGGTCTGCGCATGCTCTGTCCTGACGTTCTGCCGGCTCACAATATCAGACTCTGACAAAAGGTCGAGAGGCCATGCGCGCCCGCAGGGCAGGCTGCCCGGAAATTGATCACATGCGTCGGATATATGTCCATGTCGGCACAGTGGCACCGCGCGCGATGGAATAGGCTTCGGCATCACCCAGATAGTCGAATCCGGCACTGGTCAGCACATGCGCTGATGCAGCATTGTCCTGAAAGACTTCGGCAAAGAGCGTCCGGGCGTTCTGCGGATTGCCCTTGATGACCGCGCGCACAGCTTCCGAGGCGAAACCGGCATTCCAGAAAGCAGGGGCGATCCAGAAGCCAATCTGGCTTTGCTGGCGGTCAAGCGGCTTGAGCGACAAAAGCCCCATCACCTGCGATGCCCCCGAGACAGACCCATCAAGCACCCAGACGTCTTCGTCCCGGTCTGCGGCTGTCGCGCGGGCGATGAATTGCTCGGTGGCACCTGGGGGCAACGGGTGCGGGATCGAGCGCGTCCCCTCGGCCACACGTTTGTCGCCCGTATAGAGCGCCAGAAGCCCGCTATCGGCCATTGTGAGCGGGCGCAGCACCAGCCGCGCGGTCGTCAGAATCGGTAAATCTGCTGTGATGGTCGTGTCGGCTGTCATGCTCATTCTCTCCTGTCAGGCCAGAGCCTGCCCTCCTCAGCCCTGAGCAAACGCCCTGATCCCCGTGATCCGAGGACAAAGGCGCCCAGAACGCAAGCAGGGCCGGCGTTGCCGCCGACCCTGCTTACATCCGCAATGTAACTGTTCGGCTTATTCGGCAGCAGTCTCCATCGGTACGACCGACACAAAACTGCGCCCTTTCAGACCCTTGGTGAAGACGATGCGGCCTTCGGTCAGGGCAAAAAGCGTGTGATCGCGGCCCATACCGACGCCTGCACCGGCCCAATGTTTGGTCCCGCGCTGACGCACGATGATATTGCCGGGGATGACGTGCTGGCCGCCATAGAGTTTCACGCCAAGGCGACGACCGGCTGAGTCGCGCCCGTTACGGGATGAACCGCCTGCTTTCTTGTGTGCCATGAGGGATTACTCCTGTTCGGCTGCGAATTGAGTGGCTTGGTCGATCCAGCCATCCCGCTCGATACGACCTTTGAACGACAGTTGATCATTCATATAAGCAACTTCTTCCGGGGTCCAAGCTGCGATCTGATCAAAATGGAACACGCCGTTCTTGTGCAGCAAGGCTTCAAGCTTCGGACCCACACCCGAGATCCGCTTGAGGTCATCCGGCTGACCGTCACGCGCTTCAGACAGAAGGTTGGCGGGCTTCGTTGCAGCGGTCGCAGAGATCGCCGTTTCGGTTTTCGGGGCCGGAGCGTCTGCGCCCCAGTCCTTGACCGATCCTGTGCCGATCGCTGCTTTCACGCCGGATGCGTCTGCACCGGAGCCCAGAATATCTGTGATCTTGACCAAGGTCAGTTTCTGACGATGACCCTTGGTGCGCTGCGAGCTGTGCTTGCGGCGGCGCTTGACATAGTGGATCACCTTGTCGGCCTTGATCTGGTCGATCACTTCGGCCTGCACGCCGGCACCTTCGACGACGGGCGCGCCGATCACCGGGCTGTCGCCGCCCAGCATCAGGATGTCGTTGAACTGGACTGTTTCACCAGCATGGGCCGCAAGCCGTTCGACGCGCAGCAGATCACCTGCCTGCACGCGGTATTGCTTGCCACCAGTTTTGAGGACCGCAAACATAGGGTCTTTCCTTCTCTTGTCTACCGCGCCTTGTAGCCCCTGCGCAGATCACAGGTGTTTGGTGCTGTCAGGCTGCGTGTCCGGGCTGACCGGACAAATTCTAAGCGCCGCGCGGGCCGGACGCCCGAACGGAGGCTGCCATATGCGGGAAACTCATATCCATGTCAAGCGCAGCACCGCAGCGCGATTGGTCCGATTTCATCGCAGACATGATGTCAGGGATCAGCGCAAAGGTCTGGAAAAAAACACATAGGCAGAATCAAGCCCGGGATTGGGTTTGTAAATCCGGGCGTTCGACCGATGGTCAAATCCGATACCAAATTCAGTGCCGCTGCGGCGTCTCTGACCGACTTCGAGCGCGCTACGGAATTGCACAGGGCCGCCCAGATCAGCCCCCGATCCGCGCCGTTACAGACCCGCCATGGAACTGACCCGCAGCATCATCAGTCCTGATCCCAGCTGCCATGTCATACCAACGCCCATCCCGACATAGCCAGAGCCATTATCGGCAAGCGATGCGCCAAAGACAGGCTGAAGCTTGCGGTAGAATGGTGCGCCCAGATAGCGCAGTCCAAATTCAGGCGCATCTGTGTTGAATTACTGGCCAACAGACCCGATGACCCGCGGCATCTCTGCCTGCGCGGGTGCCGTGAGCACGCAGAGGCAGCACGATAGAATTGCCATCAGCCGCATTGGTCAAATCCCTTTGTTCCGAAATCACAGGCCGTGCGAAAACCTGTTCCGGCAGACCTGTCACGCACCTGTTTTCGCGCGAAGCAGAGCGTCACGCGGCTCACGAAGTCAATCCAAATCCCTGTGGCGGGTCGAAGTGCGCTTGGAAAACCCCGGAGATGCTGCAAACCCAGCGCAAGCATCCGCGCCTTGGTCAGGCACCTCAAGCGTCAAGAAAGGCACGGCCGCGGGCATCTTCGACCTCGACAACCCAAAGATCAGGGTCGAAACGACGCTGACGCGCGATGGCGGCATCGACTTCGGTCTCTGATCCTTCCACCAGAACGCGCCAGATACGCGCGTCCTGTATCAGATCATATTCCCGCAAATAGGCGCGGGCTGTCCCGTCCATCAAGGCGAGTTTCACCAGCACTTCGCCGGCCGTGTCATCGCCCCGAGTGATCACATAGGCGGGGATGCCCTCGATCTGAAGTCTGCGCAGATAGGCCGCGACCCAGATACCAGAGGCGATCCGCGCGCTCATGCAGTGCCGTCGCGAAACTCCAGCCCCATTTCGGAATAGCGCTCGGCATCTTCCATCCAGTTCTCGCGAACCTTGACTTGCAGGAACAGATGCACGGGGCGACCCAGAAATTCGGCGATATCCGCACGGGCGGCCTGAGAGATGGATTTGATCGTCTCGCCCTTGGCCCCGAGCACAATCCCTTTATGGCCGTCGCGGGCGACATAGATCATCTGGTCGATGCGCACTGAACCGTCCTTGCGCTCTTGCCAGCTTTCGGTCTCGACGGTCAGTTGATAGGGCAGTTCTTCATGCAGGCGCAGGGTCAGTTTCTCGCGCGTCATTTCAGCCGCGATCATGCGCATGGGCAGATCGGCGATCTGGTCCTCGGGATAGAGCCAGGGGCTTTCAGGCAGGGTTTCGGCCAGCCAGCGGCGCAGATCGTCAACCCCGTGGCCTTTCTCGGCAG
>SKSL01000006.1 GCA_007123015.1 Natronohydrobacter sp.
ATGCGCAGAAGCGTGGTTTTCCCGCAGCCCGAAGGCCCAAGAAGGGCGACCACTTCGCCCGGAGCAAGGGATAGGTCGATATTGCGCAACACCTGCGTATCGCCAAAGGATTTGGCGATCTGCGTGGCGCGCAAGGCGATAGAGGCGGTATGTGCTGTGGTATCTTTCATGCCGTTCGGATAGCAGCGCAATGTAACAGTTTCGTGTCAATCGCTCTGGGGCGGGCGCTACTCGGTCACATTGCCTGCCATGATGCGCGCCCCAGCGCGTCAGTGGCGCGCGCTTGTCGCCATGTGCACACTCACGAGCGCTGTATGGCTTTCATGCGCTCTGGGGCCCCAGCCCCAATCCCACCGGGTGGCATGACGCAAAGGATGGCAGCCCCTTGCGCCCGTTGCAGAGTGGCAGGGTCAGAAACAGAGCTTTCTCATGTAACTGAAAGACTGCTCTGCTGACATAGATCATTCCCTGTGATCTCGAACACAGCTAGCCTGTGGCCATGTCGGGCGAGGCGCGCAGTTTGCCGGTCTTCAGGGCCGAGAATGTCACTCGGGTGTATCGCACCGGGCTGGTCGAGGTGTGGGCTTTGCGCGGTGTCGATCTGTCGCTGTCAGAGGGCGAAATGGTCGTGTTGCTGGGCGCGTCCGGGTCAGGCAAATCCACGCTGGTCAATATCCTCGGGGGGCTCGATCTGCCCTCGAGCGGGCGGGTGTTCTTCCGCGATCAGGACCTGAGCTGCGCCAGTGACCGGCAATTGACGGCCTTCCGGCGCGATCATGTGGGTTTCGTGTTCCAGTTCTACAATCTGGTGCCCAGCCTGACCGCGCGCGAGAATATCGCGCTGGTGACCGAGATTGCGCGCAATCCGATGACCCCGGAAGAGGCGCTGGAGCGGGTCGGGCTGGCGCATCGGATGGACCACTTTCCGGCAGAGCTTTCCGGGGGCGAGCAACAGCGGGTGGCGATTGCGCGGGCGATTGCCAAGCGGCCGGATGTGCTGCTCTGCGATGAACCGACTGGCGCGCTGGACAGCAAAACCGGGGTGCAGGTTCTGGAAGCGCTTTACGAGGTCAATCGCGACCTCGGCACGGCGACTGTCTTGATCACGCATAATGCTGGAATTCAGCGTATCGCGCATCGCGTCGTGGTCCTGGCAGATGGGCGGATCACAAAGGATGAGGCCAATGCCGCGCGTGTGCTGCCCAGTGAGGTAAGCTGGTGAGGGCGCTTGAGCGCAAGATGCTGCGCGACCTGCGCCGGATCTGGGCGCAGGCGCTGGCCATCGCGCTGGTGCTGGGCTGCGGGGTGATGGTGCTGGTGGGTGCGCAGGCGACGCAGGCCACGCTGGTCGCGACCCAAGCCGCCTATTACGAGCGCCACCGCTTCGCCGATATCTTCGCAGGTGCCACGCGGGCACCAGCCGACATCGTGCAGGCCGCACGGCTGATCCCCGGTGTCGCGCAGGCCGAAGGGCGGATCAGCTTTCAGGCCGTTCTGGATATCGAGGGGATGGCAGAGCCTGCGACCGGGCGCATCCTGTCGCTGCCCGCGACCGGGCCGGAACTGAACCTGCCTCTCTTGCGCGTGGGACGTTTGCCGGACCCGGATCATGCTGATGAAGTCGCGCTGTCGGAACCTTTTGCCGAAATCCATGGTCTGACCCCTGGGGCGCAGTTTCGCGGCGTGCTGAATGGGCAGTTGCGAGAGCTTACAGTCACGGGCTGGGTGCTCAGCCCCGAGTTCATCTATACCATGCCCCCCGGCGCGATAATGCCCGATGACCGCCGTCATGGGGTGATCTGGATGAACGCGGCCGCTGCGGCCGCTGCGATGGATATGAGCGGGGCGGTCAATGACATTGCCCTGCGGCTGACCCGTGACGCGGACGAACGCGCCGTGATTGCAGCGCTCGATCAGTTGCTCGACCCTTACGGCGGGACGGGCGCGCATGGGCGGGACCGTCAGGTCTCGCATGCCTTTCTGGATGGCGAACTCAGCCAGCTTGGGGCCATGTCCACCTATCTGCCGCCGATTTTCCTGATCGTGGCCGCGTTTCTGGTGAATATGGTGCTGGGGCGGCTGATCGCGCTGGAGCGCGCGCAGATCGGGCTGATGAAGGCGCTGGGCTATGGGCGGCGCGAGATTGCCGGGCATTACCTGATGCTGGCCGGGCTGA
Organism: Natronohydrobacter sp.; assembly: GCA_007123015.1. Taxonomy (GTDB): domain Bacteria; phylum Pseudomonadota; class Alphaproteobacteria; order Rhodobacterales; family Rhodobacteraceae; genus Roseinatronobacter. Next base: position 2,177 of record SKSL01000006.1, read on the forward strand.
TCGGCGCGCTGGGCGTTGTCCTGGGTTGGGGGTTCGGCTGGTGGATCGCTCAAGCCATGATCGGGCTCTATGGCGATTTCTTCCGCTTTCCTTTCATCATCCGCGACTGGGGCGGGCAGGCGCTGGTGGTCTCGGCTGTCTTGGGCATGGTGACAGTGGCCTTAGGCGGGCTGCGGGCGGTCTGGGCCTCGCTCAAGCTGCCCCCGGCAGAAGCCATGCAGCCGCCGGCACCCCCGCGGTTCAGCCGGGGTCTGGCTGACCGCGCGCTGACGCGCTTCCGGTTGCGTCAGACCACGATGATGATCTTCCGCTCAATCCTGCGCTGGCCCGGCCGCGCCGCCATCACGCTGTTCGGGGTCGCGGCCTCGGTCGGTGTGCTGGTGATGAGCTATTTCATTTTTGATGCGGTCGAGCGGCTGGGCGACAGTGTATTTCAAGAGGCCAATCGCCAGCATGTGACGCTGATGCTGTCCAATCCGCAGACAGATCGGGCCTTGCAGGATGCGCGCGCGCTGCCCGGTGTGCTGCGCAGTGAAGGGGTCTATGTCGCGCCTGTGCGCGCAGCCCACGGTCATCGCGACCGGCTGACTGCGCTGCAGGGGCATTATCCCGGCGTTGAACTCGCGCGGCTTGTCGATGATGCCGGGCGCGTGGTCACCCTGCCGCGTGACGGGGTGGTGCTGCCGGAAATGCTCGCCCGCGCGCTGGATATCCGCGTGGGCCAGACCCTCACGCTGGAGATGCTGAGCGCGCCGCGCATCACGCTTCATCTGCCGGTCGTTGAAATTATCGCACAGGGCATGGGACAAGAGGCCCATATCGCCGCCGAGGCGCTTTTTGCCGCGATGGACAGCGCGCCGCAGGTCAACATGATCCATCTGGCCGTTCAGTCGGACCGCATGGCCGATCTGAACGCGGCCATCAAGACCACGCCCGCTGTCGGCGGGCTGCTGGACTGGGCTGAAGTGCGGCGGCAATTCGATGCGACGCTGAGCGACAATCTGTTGACGATGGTGGGTATCTACACACTGATCGGGGTGCTGATCGCGATTGGAGTGGTCTATAACGCCGCCCGCATCCAGCTTGCCGAACGCAGCTATGAACTGGCCAGTCTGCGCGTGCTGGGCTTCAGCCGCGCTGAAGTTGGCTATGTGCTGGTGGGCGAGATCATGCTCTTGACGTTGATCGCGATCCCGCTGGGCTGGCTTTTGGGCTACGGGCTGGCGCAGGGGCTGGTCGATGCGATGTCAACCGACATGTTCCAGATCCCGTTCCACATCACGCGCCGGACCTTTGCGCTTGCAGCCCTGGCAGTGTTTCTGGCGGCACTCGGATCGGTGTTGATGGTGCGGCGCAGGCTGGACCGGGTGGACTTGGCGACGGCGTTGAAGGCGCGCGAGTGAAGGAGGAAAAGACCGTGAGTATCATGCGCAAACTGGGTCTAGGCGTTGCAGGGGTGGCTTTGCTGGCAGCGCTTGTCTGGGCGCTTTGGCCGCAGCCAATGCCGGTGGATCTGGCCCCGGTGACGCGCGGACCGATGCAAGGCACCATCGCGGCCCAGGGCGTGACCCGCGTGCGCAGCCCCTATGCGATCACGGCACCCATTACAGGGGCTGCCACGCGCTCGCCTGTCGAGATTGGCGATCCGGTCACGGCCGGGGAAACTGTCGTGGCCGTGATCCAGCCCGCTGACCCTGCGCTCATGGATGCCCGCACCCGCGCGCAGGCCGAAGCCGCTGTGGCCGAGGCGCAGGCCGCTGTCGGTGTGGCCGAGAGTAATTTGCAGCAGACCGAAAACGCGCTCGAGCATTCGGCCCGCCAGCTTGAACGCAGCCGGACCTTGGCAGAGCGCGGAACGATCGCGCATCGTATGCTGGAAGACATTGAGGCCGCCCATCTGTCAGCGCAGCAGAGCAGGGACGCCGCGCGCGCGCAGCTCGAGCTGAACCGTGCGACGCTGGCGCGCGCCGAAGCGCAGCTGCTGGGACCGCAGCCGGTTTCTGCGCCGAATGGCGGCGTCACCGAATGTTGCGTGCAGATCCTCGCACCACAAAGCGGCATTGTGCTCGCGCTCAGCGATCAAAGCGCGCGTCTGGTGCAGGCCGGAAGCCCGTTGCTGATGATCGGCAATCTCGACGAGTTGGAAATCGAGCTTGACCTGCTCTCGACCGATGCTGTTCAGGTGCCGCCCGGCGCGCGGGCCTATGTCGAGCGCTGGGGCGGCGAGGGAATTTTGGAAGCACAGTTGCGCCGCATTGATCCTGCTGCCTTCACCCGGGTCTCGGCGCTGGGCATCGAAGAACAGCGGGTGCGCCTTCGACTGGACATGCTGACGCCGCCGGACGCGCGATCGGGGCTGGGGGATGGGTTCCGTGTGCATGTGTCATTGATCATATGGAACGCCGAGGATGTGTTGCAGGTGCCACAAGCGGCCTTGTTCCGCGATGGCGACGCCTGGGCGGTCTTTGTCCGGGACGGCGACAGAGCGCGGCAACAGAGTGTAGAGATCGGACGCCAGGCAGCTGGCCTTGCCGAGTTGCGCGCCGGATTGCAGGAGGGCGCGCAAGTGATCCTTTTCCCCTCCAGCACATTGACCGAGGGAACACGGGTTGTCGCACGGGACTGAAGGGTTTCGAACTGTCGGGACGCAGACTGCCCGACATGATCAAGACGCCTGACATTCTCTTTTGGTTTCGCCTGAAGTTCCGTGCCAAGAGCAAGATGTCCTGCGGTTTTTCTGGGCCATGCTACCCGCTGTCCTGCGCGCGCAGGGAATTTGGTAACTTTGTTGATATAGTCCAGTCTGCAAAACAGAATGACACACAACGCCACGGCGTTGGGGTGCTTGCTGTGCAGGGTTGCATGAAATACTTGAACACAACCATAGGCGTATAGGATCATGACAGCAGGCAATCTGAACATATCACCACCTTGACGTATCTGACCGTTTTTCTGAAACTATCCCAGCAGTGTTGGACCTTCCGCAGCAAGAGATGGGACATGCGTTGAATTTTCCAGTGACAGGTTCGAAGCGGTCAGGTGCTTCCGAACGCGAGCGCGCGCTCGAGCTTGCTGTGGACCTGTTGGGACATTTGCTGCGGGCAACCCCGGACCAGATTGATCCTGCGATCCAGTATGCGCTTGAGAAGCTTGGAAAGTTCCTGAACATCGACCGCTGCTCCGTCTTCCGGATCACGCCTGTCGAAAACGGTGACGTCATTGACCGGACACATGAATTCTGCGCTCCCGGGATCGCGGCAAGCCCGCAGCGCGAACCTGGTCTGCAAGCGACCCTGATTGCACCCTGGCGTGCTGCCTGGGCGCGCAATGACGCTGTGGAAATCAGCGACCTGGAGACGCTGAGCAATGACTCTGCCCTGATTGCGTATCTGCAAGGAGAAGGCATCCAGTCCTTTCTCGCGCTTCCCTTGCGTTCCGGCGATAGGCAGACCGGGTTTGTCGGCTTGGCTTCGGTGCGGCAAAAACGGGCCTTTGCACAGGGCGAAATCCAGTTGCTCCGATCCCTGGCGGATGCCATCGGGGCCGCCTTGGCGCGGATGGACGCAACGGCCGAGATCGCGGCCGCGCGAAATCTGGCCGCCAAGGCGCATAATCATCTCAAGACAACGCTGGAGGCGCTGTCCGAACTGGTCATCGAAGTGGATTCGGCAGGGCGTTATGTCAGCGTGTATACAGGCGATCCAGATCAGATGATGGTGCCGCCGGAGCGGTTGATCGGCAGCACTCATGAAGAGATCATGCCTCCCGAAATTGCCGCCTTGAACCGTCGCGCAATGGCCGATGTGGATGCAAGGGGTTGCTCAGGACCCCATTATTTCTGGGCCGACACACCGCGTGGACGGCGGCGCTATACGATGATGGCCTCTGCCCGCCCGGCAGCCCCCCCCGGCGGGGAAGCAGGCTATGTCTTTGTCGCGCGGGATACGACCGATGAATGGCGCCTGGCGGCTGACGCAGAGCGTCTGGGGCTGATTGCCAGACGAATGACTGATCTGGTCATGATCATTGGGCTGGATGATCGCATCGAATGGGTCAATCCGGCCTTCGAGGCCCGTACTGGCTGGTCGCTTGAAGAGGTGCTTGGTCGCACGCCCCCCGAGATTCTGCACGCCCCCACAACGGATCAGGCGGAAGTGTCGCGCATCAAGGCCGCGATGCAGGCCGGGCGCCCTGTTCTCGCGGAATTGCTCAACCAGACACGCGACGGGACCTTGTTCTGGACCGATATCGACTTGCAGCCCTTGCGTGACGCCGATGACAATCTGACAGGCTATGTCTCGATCGAGACGGAAATCACCGACCGCAAGCATCAGGCTGAAATGCTCGAAAATCTGGCACGCGAGGCGACGGACGCGCGCGCCAGACTGGAAATGGCAGTAGAGGCGCTGCCGGATGCTTTTGTCTATTTCGATCGAGATGACCGGATGGTGTTGTGCAACACCCGCTATCGCAGCATGTTTCCTGAGACTGGCAAGATGATAAGACCCGGGGTAAGTTATGAAGCCATGCTCCGCACGGTCGCCGAAAGCGGCGAGGTGCCGGAAGCCGTCGGGTGCGAAGCAGCATGGGTCGAAGAGCGGTTGCAGCATCATCAAAAGGCGCGCGGCTCGCTTGACCGGCAATTGGCGGGCAAATGGATCAGGACAATCGAGCGCAAGACCCCTGATGGGGGGCGGGTCGGGATGCGCATCGACATCACCGAGGTCAAAGAGGCGGAACGCCGCCTTGCCGGGATCATTGAAGGGGCAGAAGCGGGCACCTGGGAATGGAATGTTCCGCTTGGCACGAATGAGATCAACGCCCGCTGGGCCGAGATGGTGGGCTATGCTCTTGATGAATTGGTGCCCCTGACCATCGATGTCTGGCGCAAGCTTGTTCACGCGGATGATCTGGACAGGGCCGAGGCCGAGCTCACACGGGTTTTCGCCCGCGAAACCAATAATTTCGAGTATGAATTGCGGATGCGGCACAAGGCCGGTCATTGGGTCTGGGTCATGTCGCGTGGTCGTGTGCTGCGCTGGTCATCGGATGGCCAGCCCGAGGTCATGGCGGGTGTGCATATCGACATTACCGCGCTCAAGCGCGCCGAAGAGCGGCTGGCCGAAATCATCGACGCTGCCGCCGCCGGGACTTGGGAGCTTGATAAAAGCACTGGCGTGAAACAAGTGAATGAGCGCTGGGCCGAAATGATTGGCTACACACGCGCCGAACTTGCCGACAGGCCGCATTTCGGCTTTCTCGATTTTCTTCACCCGGATGACTGGCGCACTCTGGAGCGGCAGCATGACACGATATTGTCAGCAGGCACTGACAGATTCGCGAATGAAATCCGGATGCGCCACAAGGCCGGGCATTGGGTCTGGCTTTTGTCGCGCGGATGCGTCATTTCGCGGGACGCACAGGGCAAACCGCTGAAGCTTGCGGGGATCCATCTCGATATCACCGAGCGGATGCAGCTTCAAAGCCAACTCACGGCCGAGCGGGATTACCTGACCAGTCTCATGGACACCTCGGTTTCCGGCATCACTGCGCTGGATGCGCATGGGCGCATCATTTTTTCCAATCGCGGTGCCGAACGCATACTTGGGATTGAAGCATCTGATGCTTTTGGAAGGGCCCATGATGCGCCTGAGTGGCAGATAATAGCACTCAATGGCGACCCCTTCCCGTCCGAGGCACTGCCTTTCCCAAGGGTCATGTCAGAAGATTGCATCGTGCGGGATGTGCGGTTCTCCATTGCGCGGCCCGATGGAACGCGGCGCGCCCTGTCGGTGAATGCCGCGCCGATCAGGGCCGCAGGACTGACCGCGCGCGTTGTATGTTCGATCAACGATATTTCGGATCAGGTCGCGGCCGAGAACGAGCTTCGCGAAGTTGCGGCGCATGCAGAGGCGGCAAATCGGTCAAAATCGCATTTTCTTGCGAATATGAGCCATGAGATCCGCACGCCGCTGAATGGTGTTCTGGGGATGGCGCAGATGCTGGAAGCGGAACTGTCAGATCCAGAACATCTCGACATGCTGGCGACCATCAGGGCGTCAGGCGAAACGCTGCTCGGGGTGATCAATGATGTCCTCGACATGTCGAAGATCGAAGCCGGCAAGTTGACGCTGGATATCGCGCCTTTTGCGCCCGCGCAGATTGCAGATCAGGTCATGTCGATACATCAGGTTCAGGCCGCTGCGAAAGGGCTGGAGCTGTCGCTCGAAATCGACGCCTCTGCCCAAGGATGGCGTCTTGGGGATTCTGGTCGATTGTCGCAGATCCTGCACAATCTGTTGGGAAATTCTGTGAAGTTCACGCAGGAAGGGCGCGTCGATATCACGCTGCAGGCCGACGCAACCGATGCCCTTGTCGTGGTGGTCCGGGACACGGGGATCGGCATGACACCTGAGCAGGTTGCCCGCATCTTCGAGGAATTCGAACAGGCCGACGGCACTGTGACGCGCCGCTTTGGGGGCAGTGGCCTGGGCATGTCGATTGTCAAACGCCTGATTGATCTGATGTCTGGTGAGATCTCGATCAAAAGTGTGCCCGGACGCGGGACCACGGTGCAGCTGCGTCTGCCTCTGCCCCACACCAGCGCGCCGCTTGCACCTGCGGCACCGCAAACGGCAGTTTCGATTGCAGGGCTCAGAGTGCTTGCTGCAGATGATAATCGGACGAACCGGCTGATCCTCTCGGCAATAGCGCAAAAGCTGGGGGTTGAGATCGTGCTGGCCGAAGATGGCCTTGCTGCATTGAAGGCGTGGCAGCCTGATCATTTCGATCTGTATCTGCTGGATATCTCTATGCCTGAACTGGACGGCATCGGCGCTCTGTCAGAGCTTCGCGCGCGCGAGACAGCGTTTGCACAGCGCCAGATTCCGGCAATTGCGATCACGGCCAATGCCATGTCGCATCAGGTCGAGGAATATCATCGGGCCGGGTTCAAAAGTTATGTGAGCAAGCCGTTCCGCACGGACGATCTTGTCGAAGCGATTGCCAGAACGCTCGAAGACTGATCTGCTTGGTGTTCGCCATCTCGCACAAGGTTCCCGTGTGCCAGACGGCGTCAGTGGCCAAGGTCAGCTCAGCCATGCGGACTAAACCGCCGTTTCACTGCATCTTTTGCGCGGAATCAAGGCCGTAGGCCGCCGCGCATCGTCATGCCGAAGGCATGCCCTTGGCATGACGCCGCACCCACAGGCGCGGCGATTTGGCTGCCACCAGCGCAAAGTTCTGATCTTGCGCGGCTAAACACACGCGATCCACTGACAGCATTAGCCCCAGGCAGTCATCGCGAATCTTGTGTCAGGTGGCGACCACTAGAACCGATAGCGCATCGTTGGCGTGACCAGTGCTGCGAACAGCACCCCGGCCAGGAAGCCGCCAAGATGGGCTTCCCAGGCGACAAGACCGGACAGCGCCACCCACAGGATGATATTGAGCAAGACAAGGCCCAGCAGCGAGCGCCAGAGCGGGCGCATCGAGCGGCCCAGATGCTGGCGCAATTGCCATTCCCAGAACTTCCACGCGCCGATCAACCCGAACACTGCCCCAGATGCGCCCACCATCGGAGCTTCGGAATTCGATAGCAGCGCAAAGCCGATCCCGCCGCCAATCGCCGAGAGCGCATAGAGCAACAGAAAGCCTGACGGCCCAAGCCGCGCCAAAGCAATGCCCCCAAGCGCCAGAACTGCGATCATGTTGCCGATCAGATGCAGCAGGCCCCCATGCAGAAAGGCGTAGCTCAGGAACATGATCTCGCGTTGGAAGGGGTAGATCGGCTCCCAGCCCATGAGCAGACCATTCCAGAAGGCCCCGAGCATCAAGGCCTGACGTCGCAGGCCCAGATCCCCGAAGGTGCCGCTGTCGATCAAGGTCATGATCACCTCTGGCAGGCAGGTCAATCCGACCAACCAGAGGATGACAGGCGCATTGACCCGTGACGGCAGGGATACAAGTTTTTCGCTCATGAGCGCCGGTGTGACACTCTCGTCCATCACAGGCAAGTCCTGACGTTTCGTGCGCCTAAAGACCAATCCTGATCGTGGCGCCCGCGCCAAGTCAGTACCCGGTGCTGTACATGACTGTGCGCAATGTTCTCAGGGTAATTTTGATGTCGGTCATGAAAGACAGCTCACGCGCATATTCGATATCCAGCTCGGCACGACGCTGGAAATGCGTCGAATTGCGCTCAGAGACTTGCCAGACACCTGACACTCCGGGCCGAAGGGATTCGTAGACCGGTAGGGCAGGCCCATAGAGATACTGCTGCTCGGGCATCATCGGGCGCGGACCGATCAGACTCATCTGCCCCGTCAGTACGTTCCAGAGCTGCGGCAATTCGTCGATCGAGGTCTTGCGCAGAAAGCGCCCGAAGGGTGTCACACGCGGGTCACGCTTCAGTTTTTGCGTGGCCTGCCACTCTGCGCGCATCGCAGCATCCTTGGCCAGAAGCTCGGCGAGCAGCCGGTCGGCATCGGGATGCATGCTGCGGAATTTCCAGATCCAGAACACCCGCCCGGACTTGCCGATCCGCTCCTGCGTGTAAAACGGGCTTACCCCTTGTACCAGCAGGATCAGCGTCACCACGGCAATCACTGGCAGAACGATTGGCGCAATCAGGACAAGCAGCACCAGATCGAACAGGCGCTTTCCGAATGTCGGATAGAACCCGGTGCTGCGTATTGTCTCTGCGCCATAACAGGGCCAGGTGGCATGGTCATACTCGCTTTCAGAGGTCTTGGTTACTACTCTTGAACACATTTACTTTCCCCAATCGCGGGCAACCCGCGCGCCGCAGACATTTGAGCACTCACCCTGACTATGCTGCAGCGCAGCGGCACAGCGGCCCCATCATGGTGTACATACTATCAACCATGATCAACTGCACTGAAAATGCGTCGGTATCATGGCGACCAGCACCGCATTGCAGATATAAGTATCTGCACCGTCGACAAAAAGAGCGCTGCAGTAAAATTGTTTCGCTTTTCTGGAGCGCGTCGCCGCCTGTGTTGCAGCACTCTTCCCGGGGTCGATCTGGTGCGAATCGGATCCAGGGTGGGAAGCTGTTTTCACAGCATTGTCGCAATTCAGCTTGAATCCTGCCACCCCCGGGCAGTAACCCCGATTCATACTTCGTTCCTAGCGCAGATCATTTCACATCATGACAGCAGGCTTCAGTTCATATCTGGCGCATTTCGGCTTCTCGCAGCGGCCGTTCTCGCTGACCCCGGATCCGGAATTCCTGTTCTGGTCGGATGCGGCGCGCGGCGCATACACCATGCTGCAATATGGCCTTGCCACGCGCGCCCCCATCACGATGATCACAGGCGAGATCGGCGCTGGCAAGACGGTCCTGCTGCAGCATTTCATTGAGGAAATCGAAGATGACGACACTTTGTCGATTGCCCTCGTGACGAATACGCGCCCCAAGACACGCGAAATCCTGCAATGGTTGTTGCCGGAACTGACCAAGAGCGACATGAGTGATGAAGCCAAGTTCCTGCGTGTGCAGGAGTTTCTGGTGCAGGAATACAATGAGGGGCGCCGCGTCCTTCTGGTCATTGATGAGGCGCAGAACCTGTCGCTCGAAGCGCTGGAAGAGTTGCGCATGCTGACCAATATCAACTTGGGCAAGGAAGAGGTCTTGCAGCTGCTGCTGATCGGTCAGCCGGAACTGCGCGATCATGTGCGCCGTCCAGAGTTGATGCAATTCGCGCAGCGTGTTTCGGCGAATTATCATCTGCCCTACATGCAGCGCGATACGGTGCTGAAATATATCGCGCATCGCCTGAAAGTGGCCGGTGGCAAGCCCGGAATATTCAGCAAACAGGCCGCGGATCTGGTGTTCGAAGCGACCGGCGGTGTCCCCCGCCTGATCAACCAGCTTTGCGACATGTCGCTGACCTATGCATACGCACAGAGTGACAAGATGGTGAAGCGCGCGACCGTTCAGGCCGTCATTGATGACGGTGTTTTCTTCGCGCCCTTCCCGAACAAGCTCTGATCACCAATGGCCCGTGCTCTCCATGCTGGCCCAGGGCTCTGCGGGCGCTAGCGCGTTGCCCTGCTGCAACAGCTCGACAGAGATATTGTCGGGTGAGCGGATAAAGGCCATGCGCCCATCGTGCGGGGGGCGGTTGATGGTCACGCCAGCGGCCTGAAGTTCGGCGCATTTGGCATAGATATCCTCGACCTCATAGGCCAGATGCCCGAAATGGCGGCTGTCAGAGGGCAGGCCGTCATCGCCATCCCAGTTATAGGTCAGTTCGACCGGACATTCGGGCTGGCCGGGCGGGGCCATGAAAACCAGAGTGAAGCGCCCGGCCTCGCTGTCATGCCGGCGTGTTTCTTCCAGCCCGAGTAGTTTGTAGAACGCGATGGACGCGTCGAGATCCTTCACGCGGACCATGGTGTGCAGATAACGCATTGTGAACCCTCCTTCTGTCTTGTGGCAAGATAGTAGATCATCGCGGCACCGCAATGGGGGTTTCAGAATCAATCTGGCCCGGTCTATGCTGCGTCCTACAGCATGTAGATGCGCAGGGCAGGCATGAAACAGTATCTTGATGGATTGCGAGAGATCTTGGCGCATGGGACGCATTCGGAAGATCGCACCGGCACGGGCACGCTGTCCGTTTTCGGGATGCAGATGCGCTATGATCTGGCTGACGGTTTCCCGCTGGTCACCACCAAACGGGTGCATTTGAAATCAATCATCCACGAATTGCTGTGGTTCCTGTCCGGCGACACCAATATCCGCTATCTGCAGCAAAATGGGGTCAGTATCTGGAACGAATGGGCCGATGCTGTTGGCGATCTGGGGCCAGTTTATGGGCGGCAGTGGCGCGATTTTGGCGGGGTGGACCAGATTGCGACCCTTGTGGAGCAGATCCAGAACACACCGGATAGCCGCCGGATGATCGTCTCGGCCTGGAACCCGGCGGATGTGCCGCAGATGGCCTTGCCGCCCTGTCATACATTATGGCAAGTACGGGTTCTTGGCGGCAAGCTGCATCTGCAACTTTATCAGCGCTCGGCAGACATGTTTCTGGGCGTGCCGTTCAACATCGCGTCCTATGCGCTGTTGCAGATGATGCTGGCCAAGGTAACAGGGCTGGCGCCCGGAACATTCGTGCACACATTGGGGGATGCGCATATCTATTCGAACCACATGGATCAGGTGCAGACCCAACTGGCCCGTGCCCCGCGCCCGCTGCCGCGCATGGAAATCCTGCGCTGCCCCGACACGATCTTCGACTTCACCTATGAGGATTTCCGCATCCATGACTACGACCCGCATCCTGCGATCAAAGCGCCTGTGGCGGTCTGAATGCTCAGTCTGATTGTGGCGCGTGCACGCGATGGGGCCATCGGGCGCGACGGGACCATCCCTTGGCACGCGCCCGAGGATCTGGCATTCTTCCAACGCGAAACCTTGGGCGGGGCCGTGATCATGGGCCGCAAGACCTGGGACAGTCTGCCCAAACGCCCATTGCCGCGCCGCTTCAATATCGTCGTGACTAGCACAGCCCGCGCGCCAGAAGAGCAGGCTGTGTTCGTCCCACTTGACGCTGCGCTGGATACAGCGCGCGCAGCAGGGCATATGCGCGTCTATGCGATTGGCGGGGCGGCTATCTATCAGGCGTTTCTGCCGCACGCCGACCGTCTGTTGATTACAGATGTCGATCTCGATGTGCCGGATGCGGATACTGTCTTTCCGCCGATTGACCCTGCAAGATGGCGCAAAAGCGCCGCGCTGGTCCTGCGGGACGCGGGACCGCGCTGTGTTCTGTCGGAATATCTGCCTGCCTGAGATACCCCCATTGCAGGGCGCGACCGGAGCGCCTAGCATCGCGGAAAAGGTAAGGGAGGCATTGCGATGCATATTCAGGTGAACACGGACAACACCATTTCAGGGCGGGAAGACGTGACGCGTTTCGTGGAAACTGTGATCACGTCGAAACTGGGCGCAGTCTCGAGCGCCATCACGCGGATCGAGGTGCATCTGCAAGATACGAATGCCGAAAAGAAAGGCCCGGATGACAAACGCTGCATGGTCGAAGCGCGCCTTGAAGGCCGCAAGCCGGTCAGCACCACCGATACTGCAGACACGCTGCAATCCGCGATCACAGGGGCTGTGGACAAGATGCGCAACCTTTTGGATCGGGAGCTGGGCAAGGCGCGCGCCCGTCGGTGAGGCCTGATCGCAAGATCAGTGTTGCCACCACGCCACATGCGCTGTTTATTGAGGCATTCCAGCACAGGGATGCCCGGCAAATTTTCAACACTACATCTTGTGCATCTTGCTGGCCTGAACGTATTTTAACGATAAGTTTACCAAGGGCTGCTCTACCTATGAGAGTATTTGGCCTGTTCTGACGAGATAATCTGGTCTCAGCGAAGCTCGAAGATTGTCAGGTCAGTCTAATTCATGGTAACTAAAGAACATCGAGCTGAATGGCTTGCAATGAAGTCCACGTAAGTGGCTAAACTAAATCGGCGACCCTCCGTCAAAAAAAGGGGGCGCTGAAATGAGGCAGAGGCAAGATGGGCGGGTCATTCGACCGTCGCTATTTCGGTACGCCACGCGCAGGATCTGTCCGCGCTGCGTGCTGAATCGCGATCACGCCCGATGGGCAGGTTATGAGCAGTACATTCGACGTTCCTTTCGCGTTCAGCTTACGCAGGCAAACTGGGCTGCTGGTGCTGTTCAAACTCTTAGCATTTCAGGTTCTGGTCGCCTGCGGGGCGGGCGGTTTCGGTGGCGCGGGCAGCCGCACCGAGCAGGCCGAAGCCCTGACGGAATATCGCGTTGTCCCGTCAGGGCGTGCTTTCGTGACTGTGCCCAATGCGTTGTTGGTGATGGAACGCGATCTTGGTGTGGCGGTCGAACAGCGGATTACCTTGCCGAATGCCACATCGCTTTCGGGCGAGAATGTCATTTTGCTGCGTGCCCAAACCAGCCGCTCCGCCAGCACATCAGCGCTGCAGCTGACCGATGTGCTGCGCCAGTTCGGCGGCCCCCCTGCGCCCTTCACATCGGTGACAGAAGGGGGGCTCAGCTCAACCACGGATCAATATGGTGACATGACCTACTCTGTGCTGCGGCCGGGTGGGGATGTCAGTTGCGTTCTGGCCTTTCGCAGGTCCCAGATCGGGGCCCGAGCCCTGCCGCGCGGGGCGTCTTCGCTGGACATCATGATGCGCAATTGTGTTCAGGGAACGCCTGAACAAGCGCTTGCACCCTTGGGCGACACGGCCTTCGGGCTTGGTATCGCGCGATAAAGTGCATTTCAGAAAGGGTTTTTGAAATGAGTATGCTGATTGCCACACGCAAGCTACGCCCCGGCGAAATCGGTCTGTTCCTGCTTTGGACTGCGCTGGTGGTCCCTCTGGCCATCCTTGCCAGTGTCCCGACGTCAAATGCAGTGCAAGGGGCCCTCGGCCTGTTCGCGGTCCTGATCGTGGCGCTGCTCAAGCCATTCACGAACAAGAATATCGCCGCGCGCTTTACCTTGTTGGCTGTCGCCAGTGCCATTGTCATGCGCTACTGGTTCTGGCGCGCAACCGAGACCCTGCCGCCGCTCGACAATCCCTTGTCCTTTGCAATCGCCCTGTCGCTATTCGTGGTCGAAACCTACGCGATCTGCGTTTTCTTCATCAGCTCATTCATCACAGCGGATCCGGTCGAGCGGACCTTGCCGCCGAAAGTGCTGGCAGCAGACTTGCCGACTGTCGATATTCTTGTGCCCAGCTATAATGAGCCGACCGAGATGCTGGCAATCACCTTGTCGGCGGCCAAAAACATGCACTACCCCGCGAGCAAACGCACTGTGGTGCTCTGCGATGATGGGGGGACGGACCAGCGCTGCAATCATGAGGATCAAGAGATCGCGACCAAGGCGCGCGCGCGGCGCGCCGAGTTGCAAGAGCTCTGCGCCGAGTTGGGGATCGTCTATTCGACCCGTGCCAAGAACGAACATGCCAAGGCCGGAAACATGTCGGCGGCGCTGGAACGGCTGAACGGCGATCTGGTCGTCGTGTTTGACGCCGACCATGTGCCCAGCCGTGATTTTCTGGCGCGCACAGTGGGGTATTTTGTCGAAGACCCGAAACTGTTCCTTGTCCAGACCCCGCATTTCTTCCTGAACCCCGATCCGGTCGAACGCAATGTGGGCTTTGGCGCTGATTGCCCGCCTGAAAATGAAATGTTCTATCATCTGGGCCACAAGGGCCTTGATCGCTGGGGCGGGGCGTTTTTCTGTGGTTCGGCCTCGGTCCTGCGGCGGGCGGCGCTCGATGATGTGGGCGGTTTCGCCGGTGAGACGATCACCGAGGATGCAGAGACAGCGCTCGAAATCCATTCGCGCGGCTGGAAAAGCCTTTATGTCGATCATGCGATGATTGCCGGGTTGCAGCCTGAAACCTTTGTGTCCTTCATCCAGCAGCGCGGGCGTTGGGCGGCGGGCATGATGCAGTTGCTGATGCTGAAAAACCCGCTGCGCCGCAAGGGCATGAGCCTGACGCAGCGGCTGTGCTACCTGAACTCGATGACCTTCTGGCTGTTCCCGCTGGTGCGCATGGTCTTCTTGCTGGCGCCTTTGGCCTATCTGTTCTTCGGGCTGCAGATCTTCGTTGCGACCATCGAAGAGGTGATGGTCTATATGGGGGCCTATATGGCGATCAGTTTCATGGTGCAGAACGCGCTTTATGCGCGGGTGCGCTGGCCACTGATGTCGGAACTCTACGAGACAGCGCAGGCCCCGTATCTCTCGGGTGTCGTGCTCAAGACCATGTTCAAGCCGCGTGGCGCGAAATTCAACGTGACGGCCAAGGATGAAGTCCTTGAAGAGGATTTCCTGTCGCCGCTGTTCAAGCCCTTGCTGGCACTCTGGGTCATCTGCGGACTGGGTGTCGTCGCGGCTGGCATCCGCTGGATGCTGTTTCCGGGCGACCATAACATCCTGATGATCGTTGGCGGCTGGGCCGTGTTCAATTTCCTGATCATCTCGGCCGCGTTGCGGTCCGTGGCAGAGCGCCAGCAGCGCCGGAGTGTGCCGCGCGTGCCGATGTCGGTCCCGGCCGTTGTCGCGATCGGGGGGGATGGTGTGTTCAGCTTTGCGGCTGCGACTGTGCTGGATTCCTCGACCAGTGGCGCCAAGCTGAAAATCGTGGCCGGCCCTGACACGGATCCGGCGGAGCTGGCGCAGATCGCGCCGGGATATGTGATGTATTTCACGCCCGAATTCCCCAAATCGCCGCATCTGGAAAATGCAGTCCGGGTCCAGGTGAAAAATGTTGAGCGGGGCAATGGCGGGGTCACAGTGGGCGTGCGCTATGACACGGACCAGCCTTTGCAGAACCGAGAGACCATCGCGCATCTGATCTTCGGCGACAGCGCTGTCTGGGAAACGATCCGCGCGCGCAAGAACAAGCCGATGCCGATGCTCAAGGGCATGGGCTTGGTCGGCATCCTTGCCTTTACATCAGTGTATCACACCTTGAGGACCCTCATCGCCGAGCCTGCGCGTCTTCGGGCGGCGGCAGAGCGCGAGCGGATCGGGGCGATGACACAATCCCCGCCTGCACATCTGTTGGCCTTTGGCGAGGCATTTGATCCGGAGATTCCAAATCCTGGGCTTGATCGCAATATCGCGGAAGCGGGCCTCATGGGTCGGGCAGGATCGCTGCGACCCGAGCGTCGGGCGCATGTCATGCCGCGCGGTATGGGAGCGGCACAATGAGACAATCAGCCATGTTCAAACCTGCAGCTACCATGCGCCTCGTCTGTGCTCTTGCGCTCGCAGTCGGGTCACTTGCTCTGGACATGTCTTTTGGTCGAGCCGCGGCCCAGACGTCACAGGGTGCGATTATCCCGCTGCCCGAAGCCGAGTTGGGGACCGCTCCGCTGGTGGGGTCTGTGGTCGATGTGACAGAACGCTTCACCGAGGCGCGGCGCGGGAGCGCGGCGCAACAAGGCGAGGCCGCAGTGCCGCGAAACTGGATTTCGCCGATCAGACTTCAGAACCTGCGCCATCGCGTCAATCACGGGATCGTCCGTATCTCGGGCGAGCGGGAAGTGCTGGATTTCGATCTCTATTCCAGTGCCGCCGCGCCGAGCCAGGTGTTCCGCCTGAAAGCTGTGTCAGGGATCAACAACTTGCCCGAGCGGTCGCATGTGCGCGTCTCGGTGAACGGCACAGCGATCGGGATGCGGAACCTGACCCATATCGAAGCCCCAGGCGCGCTGGATTTCGCGTTGCCACCGGACCTGCTGGTCGAGGGGCGCAACCATGTGCAGATCGAAATGCGCCAGCATCATCGAATCTTCTGTGGTCCCGAGGCCTCCTTTGATCTGTGGACGGATCTTGACCTGTCCCGCAGCGGTCTGGTGATCCCGCGCGGCGACGGGATCCCCGGCATCGAGACGTTCACCATGGGACTTGCCGCACAAGCCAGCGGCATCGGTCCGGTCGAAATCCGTGGTCTGAACGCGCTTGGAAATGACGCTGAAACATGGCGCGCCTTCCTTGTCAGCCGCCTAAATCAGGTGCTTTCCGGCGCGCCTGTTGTTTTTCGGTTCAGCGATTACTGGTCCACAGTCGAGCAAGGCCCGGCCAAGGCGCGCATCACCATCCTGCCTGCGGCCGAAAGCCGCGTGCGTTTCGTGACATCAGGCGATGGGGCGCAGGTCATGGTGCTTGAAGTCGCACAAGGGACAGATCCTGCAGACCTGCTGGCCGGTCTGCCACAGCTTGCAGAGCGCCGCGACATGCGCCGTGTCCCTGTGGTCGAGCCTGGCGAGGATGTCAGCTTTTCCACGCTTGGTTTCGCGACCGAGCAGCTCTCGCAGCATTATGCGGCGCGCGCGCTTGATTTCAGCCTTCCGGATGACTGGTTGATCCGGACAGCGGCGAAAGCCCGGGTCTATCTGGATTATGCCTATGCGCCAAACCTGCCCGAAGGCTCGATGTTGCTTCTGAGCATGAATGGCACCTCTATCCGGCTGCTGCCGCTGCGCGGCGAAGGCGGTGTGCCGATCACGGCTTTCCCGATTGATTTCGAGGCGCGGCTGATGCATCCGGGGCCAAATGTGCTGACCATGCAGATGTTCATTCCGGGCGATCCGCCGGATCTGCCTTGTGCCAGCAATGCCGCCCCCATGCTGCAAATCGGCGCAGAGTCGCGTTTGCGCGTGCCCTACAGCCCGCCCATGGCCACGCCCGACATGCATTTTGCCTTCGCGGCCCTGCAGCCAGAAAGCTTGCGGCTCAATGAACTGAGCGGACGTGCCTATTCCGATATGGATGTGCTGACACTTGGTGCAGCCCTGAGCCGTCCACATGCGGGCAACGGGGTTTCGCGCCTGCATCTGCTTGCAATAGAGGATCTGGGCGCAGTCCCGACAGCGCATTACCGCATTGACCGGCGTTTGCTGGAACAGACTGTGTTGTCGGGTCAAACTGATGACATGATGCTCGCGGCACCGGTGGGCTCGCCGGATGATCCGTTTCAGGCCCGCAGACCGTCAAGCCGATCCTTTGGCGCGGCTGTGAGCAATGGCTGGGACGAAGCGCGCGCGCGGGCACGCTGGGTCCGCGACCGCATGTTCCCCAGCAGTGGCGATCAGCTCAGTCATTGGCTGGCCGACCAGCATGGGCAGGCCGTGTTGTTCCAGCTCGACCCTGAGCGCCCCGACGAAATCTGGATGCTGCGCAACCCTGACAGTGAAATCCACCAAATCGCGCAATCCTTTGCTGCGGCAAATATGGGCGGGGTGGGACCACGCGGACAAGTGGCTGTGCTGACCCATGAGGGCTATTGGGTCAACTGGCTTGCCCCGGACAGGTTTCCAGTGCTGCTGGAGCCGTGGTCGTTCAGGAATTTCAGGGTCGCGATGGGCAATATCGTGTCGTCACGCCCCATTTTCTACACAATCCTGATGCTGACCATCGCATTGGTGTCAGGGCTGGTCGCGCTGCGGCTGGTTATCTCGACAAGGGAGCACAAGGTATGAACAGACGGGGTTTTCTGGCCGGGGCCGCGACATTGGGGGGCTTGGCCATGGCCGCGCCCGCGCAAGCCTATCTGCAAAGTGATCTGGCGAGTTCCGGCCGCGCGGTCTGGGACAGTTGGAAACGGGCCTTTCTTGCGGCGGATGGCCGTGTGATCGACGGTCTGCAGCAGAACTCCAGCCATTCCGAGGGTCAGGGCTACGGCATGGTGCTGGCGACGGCCTTCAATGATGCTGCGGCCTTTGCGAAAATGTATGAGTGGACAGAACGGCATCTGGCGATCCGGCCGGATCCGCTTCTGGCCTGGCGCTGGTTGCCCGGTCAGGCCAATCCGGTTCCGGATCGCAACAACGCGTCAGACGGGGATCTGTTCTACGCCTGGGCCTTGGTTCGCGCGGCTGCGCGGTTCAATGAGCGCAGCTATCAGGCCCGGGCGCAGGACATCGCTGCGGCCCTGGTCGAGACCTGTATCCTGCCGATGCCCGGCAACCGCGACCAGCTTGTGTTCTTGCCGGCCGTCCACGGCTTCAAGCATGACACGCATCTGTCAATCAATCCGTCCTATTACATGCCGCTGGCGATGCGCGAAGTCGCGGCTGTGACGGGCACCCCGGCACTGGCCGCCTGCGCCCAGCATGGCGAAGCGTTGATGCAGACCATCGCGCGTGAAAAACTGGTGCCGGACTGGGTGGACATCAGTTCGAGCGAGATGAAACCCTCTGCAACGCTCTCGCCCAATACAGGCTATGAAGCGATGCGGGTCCCGCTCTTCCTGATCTGGTCGCGCAGTCCAGAACATCAGGCTGTGCGCCGCATGGCCGCTGTTTATGAGCGTGCAGTCAAACCGGGTGTGGGGGTGCCGACCGTGATCGAGCCGAACTCGGGCGTGGTCCTCGAGAGCAGTGCCGATCCGGGGTATCAGGCTCTGGCCGGTTTGACGATCTGCTCGAACCAGCGCGATCTGGGCTCGTCGATCCCGCCATTCACGGCCAATCAGCCCTATTACCCGGCCACCCTGCAGCTTTTTGCGATGGTGGCTGTCAGCGAAACCCTTCCCGAATGTGTGCCGCTATGATAAACGCTCGTCCTGTCTTTCATATCTTTGCCCTCGGCGCCTTTGCCCTGACGCTCGGGCTGGCCGAGAGCGCTGCGCAAACTGCGTCCAACGATGATCTGCGCGCGCTGCGCTATTATCTGCAAGAGAACGATCAGGCCGCGGCGCGCGCGGAATTGCGGCGGCTGCGGCTGGCCTTCCCCGACTGGCGTCCGCCGGAAAACATGGATGACCTGTTGGCGGCACAGACTGCGGCTTCGGTCGATGAAGGCGCGATCTGGCGGCTGATCGAACGGCGCGACTATGCGGCCGCGCGCCAGCAGATCGAGCGCGGGCGCAACTCTGTCGCGGGCTGGACACCGCCCTCCGACATGCTGCGGGTGCTCGAAACCAACGAGGCGCAGGACAATTTCACCGCCGCCGTCAATGCACGCGATGCCACGCAAGCCATCTCGATTGCACGGCGGTCACCACAGCTGCTGAGTTGTGAGCGCATCAACAATGCCTGGCTTCTGGCTGATATGTATATTCTGGCGGGTCAGAAAAGCACGGCCCTGACCACGTATCGCAATACAGTGCAATCCTGCCCGACCTACAGCCAGATGCAAACGACGCTGGAAAAATCATCGGCGATTGCCTCGCGGTCCGAATTGCGCGACCTGTTCGGCGTGGCGCGGCGGGCCAATCCCAATGCGCGCCCCCAGCTTGATCAGCTGGAAACCCGGCTTCTTGGGGGCGGGGCAGCCCCTGCGACTGCAGCAACCCCGCAACGTGCAGCGCCCGCACGGCAAGCAGCCGCGCCGGCCCGTTCAGCGACACCCGCTGCGCCCGCCGCAGCCCCTGCGCGCG
>SKSL01000259.1 GCA_007123015.1 Natronohydrobacter sp.
CGTCTTCGATTTTCTGCAAGGTGACGGGCGGATCGACCCGGATTGGCTGGGGCGCAACATCCAGCGCATTGACCGCACGGATGGTGATATCGACACTTTGTCGAAACGGCTGGCCTATATCCGCACATGGACTTATATCGCGCAGCGCAAGGCGTGGGTCGATGATGAAAAGCATTGGCGCGAGACGACGCGCGCTGTAGAAGACCGCTTGTCAGACGCGCTGCATGAGCGGCTGACACAAAGATTTGTTGATCGGCGCACCTCTGTTCTGATGCGCCGGTTGAAGCAGAAGGAGAGCCTTGTGGCCGAGGTGAACGACAAGGGCGAAGTGACTGTCGAGGGCGAATTGATCGGGCGTTTGGAAGGCTTCCGCTTCCAGCCCGACAAGACGGGCAGCGCCGATGAGGCGAAAACGCTGCGGCAGGCCTCGCTCGCTGCCCTGGTGCCGCTGTTCCATCTGCGCGCGGACAAGTGTTATAACGCGCCCGATACCGAGTTCGAATTCACCGAACAGGGCGGGCTGATGTGGGGCACCACGGCGGTCGGCAAGCTGGTCAAGGGGGATGATCCGCTGCGCCCGCAAATCGCAGCCTTTGTCGATGATGAAGCCGGGCATGACGTGGCCGAGAAGGTCCGGCGCCGATTGCAGCATTTCATCGACCGCAAGATTGCAGCACTCTTCGAGCCGCTGATGAACATGACCCGCGATGACACCCTGTCGGGTCTGGCGCGCGGCGTGGCCTTCCAATTGGTCGAGGCCATGGGGGTGATCCCGCGCGAGGAGATTGCGCAGGACATCAAGGCCCTTGATCAGGATGCGCGGGGTATGCTGCGCAAGCATGGGGTGCGTTTCGGTCAATACACGATCTTCATGCCGCTGCTGCTGAAGCCTGCACCGACCCGCCTGCGGCTGGTACTGCGCGCGCTGTCTGAAGGGCTGGACACATTCCCGGAAAGCCCGCCGGCGGGGTTGGTGACCATTCCGCATATCGCAGAAGTGCCTTCGGATCACTACATCATGGCGGGCTACCGGCCCTCGGGCGCGCGGGCGATCCGGATCGACATGCTGGAACGCCTGGCAGATCTGCTGCGCGCCTGTGACAGCCGGGCAGGGTTCGAGGCAAAGCCCGATATGCTTTCGATCACTGGCACCACGCTCGAGCAATTTGCAGATCTGATGCAGGGCCTTGGCTATAAAGCTGACCGGGCAGAGCGCGCGAAAGTGAAGCCTGCAGGGGACGGGGCTGTGACCGAGCAAAGCACTGCGCCGGTCGCCCAATCCACCGAGCAAGCCGCGTCTGAAGCGGCGTCAGATGCGCCTGCCGCTGCATCGGACGAGGTCACCGAGCCCCCGACCTCAGAGGTCGCGCCAGTGAGTGAAGCAGCCGACGATACCCCGGCAGAAGATCTGATCGAAGTCTATTACACGTTCACCTGGGCACCACGCCCGCGCCGCAACAGCGCGCGCCCTGAGAATGACCGCCCGCGCGAGAAGCGCGCTGAGGGGCGCAATGATGGCGCGAGGCGGAAGGGGGGCAAGCCAAAATCCGGCAAGCCCAAGGATCGCAAACCCGAGCCCAAGCGCGATTTCGCTGGCAAGTCTGCGCGGAAATCGGACAAGATTGATCCGGACAATCCTTTTGCAGCCGCCTTGATGGGGCTGAAGCTGAAATAGGAGCATGGGCCAGCGCATGCGCATCGGCTATCTGATGAACACCTATCCGGTGACATCAGCGACCTTCATCCGGCGCGAGATTGCAGCGCTTGAAGCCGAAGATATGTCGGTCATGCGTTTTGCTGTGCGACGCTGGTCAGAGCCGCTGGTCGACGCGGCAGATCAGGCCGAAGCCGCGCGCGTCACCTACCTGCTGGAGTCTGGTGGGCTGCGTCTGGCGATTGGGGCGCTACGCGAGGCCATCGTGAACCCGCGCGGCATGCTAAGGGCGATTGGTGGGGCTTGGCGGCTCTGGCGCAATGCGGGGCGCGGTGCGCTGGTGCGCCATGTCGCCTATCTGCTGGAAGCTGTGGAATTGAAAGCGCGCAGTGCGGGGCTGTCGCATATCCACGCGCATTTCTCGACCAATACAGCAGCTGTGGCGTTGCTTTCTGCGCGGCTTGGTGGGCCAGGCTATTCCTTTACTGCGCATGGGCCAGATGAATTTGTTGATCCAGGGCCATCGTCCTTGGCGGAAAAGATCGCAGAGGCGCGTTTCGTGGTCGCGATCACGCAATATGCGCGCACGCGGCTGGCCTTGGCCGGGGGCATGGCACATTGGGACAAGTTGCATGTGCTGCGTTGCGGGGTCGATCTGGACGCATTGACCCCTGCGCCTGTGCCCGATGCAGACGCGCCGCTTCTTTGCATCGGGCGGTTATGTCCGCAAAAAGCGCAACTTTTGCTGGTCAGAGCTTTCGCAGAGATCAAACACACACATCCGCGCGCGCGGCTGGTCCTGATCGGGGATGGCGAGACCCGCAACGAGATCGAAGCGGCCATCCGCACGCATGGCTTGGAGGCGCAGATCGCGCTGCGCGGTTGGGCTGACAATGCAGCTGTGGCCCAGGCCTTGGCGGACGCGCGCGCGCTGGTCTTGCCCAGTTTCGCCGAAGGTCTGCCGATTGTGATCATGGAAGCCCTCGCGCGCGGGCGGCCTGTCGTCTCGACCTATATCGCGGGGATTCCCGAACTCGTCACGCCCGATTGCGGCTGGCTGGTGCCCGCCGGGGATGTGGACGCGCTGACAGGCGCGCTGCGGCAATGTCTGGACGCGAACCCCGCGCATCTGGCCGCGATGGGGCAAGCCGGACGCACGCGGGTCATGCAGGCGCATGACCTACGGGCCAATGTTGCGCAGTTACGCGCATTGTTCCAGACCGTCAGCTAGCGCGCTTCAGCCATTTCCGCGCAGGGCTTCGGGATGCTCTGCCACAAAGCTTTTGAGCGCGACGTACAAACTGCGGGCACGCGGCAGATCAGCTTTATGGAGCGCATCGGCGATGTCTTCGCAAATCATCGCTTGGACTTTTTGCGGGCCGTGATGGATATGCATCAGATACTCGCCCATCTCCGCCGCACTCACAGCGTCAATATGCTCATGTTCCGCAATCGCCGCGATCTGGGCGCGAGTCAGACAGGTCATGTCCAGAATGTCGTTTTCATTGATCATAAGTTGGCCTCCTCCTCCATGCGAAAGGCTATCATGGCAAGGCAACGTCAGACAATGCGCTTGATCAAAGCCCGCAACTTGTCCTCGTTAGGGGCTAGGGCAAGGCTATCAAGATCACTGCTTTTGCGCTAAACTGACCGAATTCCAGAGGGCCGATTTCGAGAGAGACATCATGAAACTGCTATTCGGTATCTGCCTTTTTCTCTGGTTTGCCTTTCCGACTTCGTTGGAGGCAGAGGAGCGTGGAACAAATATCCGCTCTGGCCTGTTCAATATCGAAGGTCTGACGCTTTCGGATAGTATTACATTCGACGCAGAGACTGCGGCACGCAACGAGATCGACCTCAAGGCCCCGTTCCGGATCAGCGTGCCGCGCGATCCCTACGTGGCGCGGAACATATTTGCCAATCCCACTGGCGGGGCGCTGGTCGGGATCATGTTCCGACGCGCGCAGGATCAGACTGGCACTGATGCGGATCTGCTGGAGCATGTGCAAATAACAGGGGCGCGAATCCCGATGACGGAGCAGTTGGACCCGCAGGGTCCGACCCGGTTGCAGCTTGCCGGGCAGATGGCACGCGATATGGCTTTCCCGCATATGGTCGCCGAGAAAGAGGGGGCAGAGCTGCTCGATGTCTCGTTTCTCAGGCTGGGCGAGATTGATGCCGTCCAGGTCGTGGGGCGTCATCTGGAGCCCGAGATCGGCCCGGTTCTGATCCGGATCGTGATTGTGCCGCATCCTGATCAGGTGGAAAGCCTGATGATCGTTGCCAGGATCAATCTGGCCAATGTCCCAGTGACAGATCAGGAAACGCTGGAAGCCTCGCTCAGCGGACGGGTCATTTCCAGCTGGGAATACCGCTAGAGCCTGTCGCATTCACTCGCAGTAACGTCATACGCTCTGGCCTATTGTTTTCGCATGTCGAAAAGCTCCGAACCGGTAACCACACCCGACCGACATGCTAAAAGGCGTGGTCAGCACGCGGGTTTGAACCCGTCGATGACCGCGATCGCCTCATCGGCTGTTTCGGCATAGTGGAACAGGTCCAGATCCTCGGCGCTGATTGTACCGGCGTCTGCAAGCGCTTCCCAGTTGATGATCTTTTCCCAGAAGGCACGCCCGAACAGGATGAAGGGCATGGGGCGCATGCGCTCGGTCTGGATCAGGGTCAGCGCCTCGAACAATTCATCCAGCGTGCCGAACCCACCGGGAAACACGGTGATCGCCCGCGCGCGCATCAGGAAATGCATCTTGCGGATGGCGAAATAGTGGAAATTGAAGCACAGATCCGGGGTCACATAAGCATTTGGGGCTTGCTCATGGGGCAGCACGATATTCAGTCCTATGGACGCGCCACCGGCCTCTTGTGCCCCCAGATTGCCCGCTTCCATCACACCCGGACCGCCGCCTGTGACGATGACATCCTCGCGCCCATAGCTTTGCACCGAGCGCAGCGTCATTTTATGGGCGAAATCGCGCGCGACTTCATAAAAGCGCGACAGATCTGCCAGGGTATTCGTGCGCGCCGTCGCGGCGTCATCGGGCCGGGGGATACGCGCGCCACCGAACATCACAATGGTTGATTGAATGCCGCGCTCGCTCATCAGAAGATCGGGTTTGAGCAGTTCCAGCTGCAGCCGTACCGGACGCAATTCATCGCGCAGCAGGAAATCCTGATCGGTATAGGCCAGCTTGTAGGCGGGGTGGCGTGTCTGGGGCGTGTCGGGGCTGCCATCCCACAGGCGCAGATCCTCGCCAGCATCGGGGAACGGGTGGGCCTTGGACTGGTCTTTCACGGGGAACACTCCTGCGCGCGCTGTCGGATTGCGGATCAGTTGCGCCAAGGCTATAGCGAGGGCCAACAGATGACCAGCCCTACGGAGCCTGACATGACCGATATTCACGCGCTTGAAACTGCCATCGAGGCCGCCTGGGAGGCGCGCGATGCGCTCTCGCCCGACAGCCGGGGTGCGGCGCGCGACGCCATCGAGGCCACGCTTGATGCGCTGGACAGTGGTGCGCTGCGCGTGGCCGAGAAGCGTGAGAGCGGAGAGTGGCACGTCAATCAATGGGCGAAGAAGGCTGTTCTGCTGGGCTTCCGCATCAAGGATATGGAAAAACACGCGGGCGGCCCACAGGGGGGCAGCTGGTGGGACAAGGTGGACAGCAAATTCGCAGGCTGGAAGAAAAAGGACTGGAAGGACGCAGGCTTCCGCGCTGTGCCCAACTGTGTCGTGCGCCGCTCGGCCTATATCGCGCCGGGTGTGGTGCTGATGCCGTCTTTCGTGAACCTTGGGGCCTATGTCGATGGCGGCACGATGGTCGATACCTGGGCGACTGTGGGAAGCTGCGCGCAGATCGGCAAGAATGTGCATCTCTCGGGTGGCGTGGGCATTGGTGGTGTGCTGGAGCCGATGCAGGCGGGCCCCACGATCATTGAAGATAACTGCTTCATCGGCGCGCGTTCGGAAGTGGTTGAAGGCTGCATCGTGCGCGAAGGATCTGTCCTAGGCATGGGGGTCTTCATCGGCAAATCCACAAAGATCGTGGATCGCGAAACCGGGGCTGTCAGCTATGGGGAAGTGCCGCCCTATTCGGTTGTGGTCGCAGGCTCGATGCCCTCGAAGAACGGGATCAATCTGTATTGTGCCGTGATCGTGAAGCGGGTCGATGCGCAGACGCGTTCCAAGACCGGGATTAACGAATTGCTGCGTGATTAAGCTCGGCTTTGGTCAGCGCCGGATCACCGGGCGCTGACCTGGCGTCTTGCTGTCAGAACGGGCAGGACCCCTGCACGCAGTGTCAGGCGGCCCGTCGGGCTGATCTCGAAGCCAGTTGCAGCTTCCAGTGCATCAAGAAAGCGTAGTTCCAGATTGCGCAGATCCGCATTGCAGGTCAGGCGGGTCGTGCCGAGATCGCGCAGCGAAAGTTGTCTGGCACTGGCATCGGCACGGCCCAGATAACGGTTGCAGGTGCCGCGCCCGGAAATCTGGCCATCGGCGATCTGCATCGTGATTTCGCTGCCCACAGGCAATTCGAGCGGCAACCCCAGCAGGTTTTCGACCCGCCATGGCACTCCTGCCAGAAATTCCAACGGATCGCCTGCACAGCCTTCGACAGCGCGTGCAGGTTGCGCGCTGTCGAGATTCGCAGTGATCGGGTAGGGCAGGTCGATCCTGCGAATTCGGCAAGCCGAATCCCGCAGGTCCAACGCAAACCCGTCACTTTGAAAGCGCATGCGGCCATCGCGCGGGGCTGAAATCTGCAGCCCCTCGATGGCCGGGGTCTCCAACGCTGGCAGTTCAAATACGGCCTGTGTCTGGGTCAGGCTCAGCTGCCAATCGGGGTTCTGACCGAAGGCGACAATCGGCAGAACAGGCGGTTGCAGCGCGGGCGCGCAGGTCACGCGCTGGCCAGTCTCCGGCACCTCGAACAGAGCACGGTTTGCCGCAAACTCGGGGCGGATTGAAGGCGAACCACGCGTGTCATCGCCGTGTCTGCTGCGATGCGGTGTGTTCGCTGCGACCGGCGCAAAGACCGGCCCATCTTCTGTGGGATGCATGCTGCGGCGCTGAATGCCGTCATCACACTCCCACAGGTCGGAAAACAGCACGGCCCGGCCCGGTGAGAGCGTGGAAGACAGTGGATCCCACAGGGCATCGGCTGCGGGCTGTACCGGGCCCTGCAGCATGACCCGGCCCGCATGGACCAGTCCGGCCTGCATGCTCTGCGTCTGGCGCGGCAGCGGGGGCAGGGTGAAGTCATGCGATGTGGCGCCAGGGGCGACATCTGCGCGCAGCGTGACCAACGCTGACCCCGATACTGCGCGCAAGGTCAGGACAGCTTCACTGCCCGCCGGTGCCGGGTCTTCCCAGCGAAGCCTTGCGACAGGGTCAATTGCCTCTGCACTCTGGGCCCAGAAGCAAAGACCAATCACGCCAAGCCGGAAAAGCCACATCTGTCACTCCGTCAGTGCCATGGTGCAGCGCCCCTTGTCCCGGACAAGCGCGCTGCTTTGGTCAGGCGCGTTCGCTATACTCGAAAGTTTCGGTATTCACGACGATATTCTCATCCTGTCCAACAAATGGCGGCACAAGCACGCGCACACCATTGTCAAGCAGCGCCGGTTTGAAGCTGTTGGCCGCTGTCTGGCCTTTGACAACAGGCTCTGTCTCGACGACCTTGCAGACCACTTTTTGCGGCAGGGCCATGTTCAGGGCTTCTTCCCCATAATATTCGACTGTGACCGTCATCCCGTCTTGCAGGAACGGACGCCGTTCGCCCAGCAGTTCCGCGTCCAGTTCGACCTGATCGAAGGTTTCCATATCCATCACGACAAGGCGGCCATCCGACTCATACAGGAATTGTTGATCCTTCTGTTCCAGCCGCACGCGCTCGACCTTGTCATCCGAGCGGAAACGCTCGTTCAGCTTGCGCCCGTCCCGCAGATTTTTCAGCTCAACCTGTGCAAAGGCGCCCCCTTTGCCTGGCTTGACATGTCCGACCTTCACAGCAGCCCAGAGGCCGCCATCATGTTCCAGAACATTGCCTGGGCGAATTTCATTACCGTTTATCTTGGGCATAGGATACCTTGCAAAACATTGATGTTTTCTTGACGCTTCCTATATCCATCTCGTCCCCAGCACGCAAGAATGGGATCTTGCCCCTGCAGCGCTGCGTTATGCTTTTGGCGCATGGCAGGTATGCATTTATGGGGTAGCGAATCGTATGTGAAACCGCGTATGCAGGCGCGAGCGGTAAATGCAAGACCAAGAAAAAAGGACTGGAATATGTTTGATGCGGCGGATGGAACAGCCTTCACCCATGAGCAAGGCGCCCGCGCACGTAAACTCTTTGCAGCTGTTGTGCTGGCTGCGCTCGACGATGCGATTGCGGATGACAAGAAATATGGCAACGGACCAGAGCAGATCGCGCGCTGGGCACGGTCTCGCGATGGGCGCGAAGTGCTGAGCTGTGCAGGCATCGACCCGAATGAGCGCGTTGTCGCTGGTCTGATGGAATTTGTCGCCAAAGGCGTGCGCACCTCTGTCGCCCTGTCGCGTGAAGAAAGCGAGCGGCGCAGTGCGGCCGCTGCAGCAGAGGCCGAAGCTGCCTGATTCCCGACGCTGGCAAAACAACTCAAAGGGCCCTGTCATGTGACAGGGTCCTGTCAGTTATGGCGCGCTCAGAATGTGACGCCGACATGCTCAGCCAGAAAATCTAGCCGGTCCTGCCCCCAGAACGACGCCTCGCCGACCTTGAAGAAGGGCACGCCGAAGACGCCGGCGGCAACCGCCTCTTCCAGATTGCGCGGGTAGATTTCGGCACCTTGCAACATGCCGCTGAAAGCAAGATCAGTGGCATATCCTGCAGCGGCCAGACAATCGCGGATCACATCATCTTCCGCAATATTGCGATCTTCTTCCCAGCACGCGCGGGTCAGCCCAGTGACCAGCTGTGCCATATCCCCGCCACCGGCTTCCTGAGCCGCGATAATCGCATAGGCTGCAGGCGCCGGATTGGTGGGATAGAAGGCAGGTTGTAGCTTGAGCGGCAGCTTCAGCCGCTCTGACCAGCGCGCCAGCTCCTGCAAACGATAGGCCTTGCGGGTCTCATGGCGGTCGGCCAGCACCTTGCCGCCCGTGCGCTGGAACAGCGCTGTGGGATCGACCGGTTTGTAGCGAATTGCGACCCCGGCCGCGCGGGCGATCTCGGCAGGGCGTGTGCCGGCCATATGGGTCCAGGGCGAGATCGGGCTCAGGTAATAGTCGATCTGTGTCACGCGTCTTCCTTGCAGCTGCCGAATGGTTTGCAAGACCGTAACGGGGTGGTAAGCGGTGTCAACGCTCCCGAATCTCCAAGGACTGCCGGATGATCGAACGTACAGAGCCAAAATTGATGGCTGGTAATTCCAACATGCCCCTCGCAAAAGCGATCGCCCGGCGCATGTCCCTGCATCGCGGCATGTCGGTCAGCCCGGTCGAGGCGCGCGTCGAGCGGTTTAATGACAGCGAAGTCTTTGTAGAAGTGTATGAGAATGTCCGCGGCGAAGACATGTTCATCATCCAGTCCACTTCGAAACCGGCCAATGACCATCTGATGGAACTTCTGATCATCGCAGATGCGCTGAAACGGTCGTCTGCGGCCCGGATCACTGCGGTTATCCCCTATTTCGGTTATGCGCGTCAGGACCGCCGTACCAAGGCGCGGACGCCGATCACGGCGAAGCTGGTGGCGAACATGATCACTCAGGCCGGGATCGAGCGGATTCTGACGATGGATCTTCATGCCGCCCAGATCCAGGGCTTCTTCGATATTCCGGTCGATAACCTCTATGCCGCCCCTGTCTTCGCGCTCGATGTGGCGCATCATTTCAAGGATCGGATGAGCGATCTTGTGGTGGTCTCGCCAGATGTGGGCGGGGTTGCGCGTGCGCGCGAATTGGCCAAGCGGATTGGCTGCACTCTGGCCATCGTCGACAAGCGCCGCGAAAAGCCCGGCGAGATCGCCGAGATGACTGTGATCGGGGAAGTCACCGGCAAGGTCTGTATCATCGTCGATGACATCTGCGACACGGCTGGGACGCTTTGCAAGGCCGCCGAAGTGCTGATCGAGGCCGGGGCGACCGAAGTGCATAGCTACATCACCCATGGCGTGCTTTCAGGCCCCGCAGTTGAACGTGTCTCCAAGTCAGTGATGAAATCGCTGGTGATCACGGATTCCATCGCCCCCACCGAGGCTGTGCGCGACGCGCCAAATATTCGCATCGTGCCCACAGCACCGATCTTTGCACAAGGTATCCTGAACACCTGGAAGGGGACGTCGGTCTCCTCCCTCTTCGACACCGAAACCTTGCACCCGATCTACGAGGGTCTCTACGGCTTCTGACCTGCGCGAAACTCTGCCTCTTTCATCCTTGCCGAAATATCCTCAGGGGGTGAGACCTGCCCTTTGGGGCAGGTCGAGGGGGCGCGAGCGCCCCCTTTACTCGCTCTCGCCCTGTTCGCGGCGTCTGGGTTGGGGCCGCTCTGACGGGTGCAACGAGTCGCGACTGTCGAAATCATTGATGTCGCGCCGTGTCGCATGGCGGTTGCGGTTCCAGCGCGACAGGCCCAGCCAGATCACCAGCCCCAGCGCGGCCCAGATCAGCCCTTGCACGAAGACATGCAGCCCTGGAAACAGCCAGACGATCAGGCCGACCAAGGCCGCGCTGACTGCAAAGCCCAAAGCGACATAGACAGTGGTCACCATTTCCGCGATCAGCAGGATGATCGAGATCAATCCCCAGATCGTCCAGTCAGGCAAGGCGAACAGGTCCATGGCTCACATCTCCTTCAGGATCGCAGCCGCTTCGCGGAAGGCATTGGACGGCCCACCGGGCAGCATGATCAGCTTGGCGTTTTCGGATTTCGCCAGCCCCTCAAGGGCTTCAACCTGCATCCGCGCGGTCTGGAAGGTCAGCGCATCGCGCGCGTTTTCACCTGACATGGATTCGGCCAGCATGCGATTGGCCTCGGCATTGGCTTCGGCAATGGCACGGATCGCATCTGCGCGGCGCTGGGCCTCGTAAAGTTCGGCATCCGCGTTCAATTCGGTTGCGCGCCGCACCCCTTCGGCGCGGGTGATCGCAGCGCGGCGTTCGCGTTCCGCGGCCAGAACTTCGGCCATTGCCTTTTGTGTGGTTTCATTCAGTCTGACATCGGTGATTTCCGAGCGTGAAATCCGGATCCCGTAGGTTTGGCCGGCGTCTTCCAGCGCTTCCAGCAGGGCCACATTCAGCGAGCCGCGATCCGACTGGACCTGATCCAGTTCAACCTTGCCCAGCTCCGAGCGCACCAGTGATTGCACCAGACCGATGACCAGATTGTCGATATTGTTCACACGGAACACGGCCGCTTCCGGGTTCTCGATCCGGTAGACCACCAGAAGCTGCGCGCCGAAGACCACGTTATCGGCGGACACCACTTCCAGCGCGATATCGTTCAGCACCTGATCATTCACCGGCACTTTTGCATGCACACGGTCCAGAAAGGGCACGATGACATTGACGCCCGCATCCAGCGTGCGGTGATAGGCGCCAAGCCGGGTGATGACGAAATTCTGCGCTTGCGGCACGATCTTCAGCCCCATCAGGACGATCAGCACCAGCAGCACGACAAGAGCGAGTATGAGTTCCATGAGCAACCTTTATCTAGTATTTCGGGTATTCGCGGCTAAAGACGCCCGCGCCAAACCCCAGTGGGATATCAGGCTTCTTGGACCATAATGTGGCGCGCGACCATCATCAGCGCAAGAGCGGCCCCGGCACAGAGCACCATTCCTGCGATCAGTGGCAGCGGCGTGCCGTCATAGGCCAGTGAAATCGGCAGCGAGATCAGCGCGGCGCAGACTGTCGAGAAGGCCATCACCACTGACGCGCCTATTCCTGCGATATGGCCCAGGGGCTGCATGGCAAGCGCGTTCAGATTGCCAAAGGTCAGCCCGATCGACATGAATCCCGCGCACATGAAGGCGACGAACAGACCGAAATTCCACGTCTCGGACAGCCCGAGATTCAAGAGGCCGAAAAAGACCAGCGAGACCGAGAGCTGCCACAGAAATGCCAAACTTGCGATGCGCTGCATGCCGAAGCGGATCACCAGTTTTGCATTCACAATGCTGGCGGCCCCGGCCACGACCGCCGTGAGCGCAAACCAGAACGGGAAGCTGCCTGCGCGGCCATACACATCGTCAAAGATCATCGGCAGGTTCGACAGCCACACATAAAGCGGCGCGAAGGCGAAGGTCAGCGCCAGAACGTAGACCATGACGCGGGGATTGGTCAGGATCTCGACCAGCGCAGCAGCGATCTTGCTCAGCCGCAAGGGACGTCGGCGTTCAGGGGGCAGGGTCTCGGGTTGGCGAAGCGTCAGCCACAGCCCTGCGACCAGTCCGAAGACCACGAAGGCCAGAAAGATCATGCGCCAATGCGACAGCCACATGATGCCCGCGCCAATCGAGGGGGCAAGCGCTGGGACCAGCACGAAAAGCGTCATGATGATCGAGGTGACGCGCGCCATGGTGCGCCCTTCATAAAGATCGCGGATCATGGCAGTGGCGACGACACGCGGCGCTGCTCCGCCCACGCCCTGTACGAAACGCGCGGCGAGCAACATCTCGATGCTTTGCGCCATGACCGCCATGACAGCGCCCACCAGATAGAGCGCAATCCCTGCCAGCAGCACCGATTTGCGCCCGTAAGCGTCTGACACTGGCCCGCAGATCAGGGTGCCAAGCCCCAGACCCAAGACGAAAAAGGTGATCACAAGCTGGCCACGCGCAGGCGCATCGGGCGAAAGTTCCTGCCCGATCTGCGGCAGGGCAGGCAACATCGCATCAAGCGAAAACGCGACCGAGGCCATCATCAGCGCCATCAGCGCGACGAATTCGCCAAAGCGCAGTGGTTTGGTCGGAGTCAGGCGGGCGATCATGTGGACTGCCCTGTCAATTCGTCGATGACATTCTGCCAGACTACGACAGGCTGCGCCCCCGAGACCGCATAGGTCTGGTCGATGATGAAGAACGGCACGCCCGTAATGCCGCGTGCGCGGGCCATGCGGTTGGCCTCGCGGATCAGCTCGGCATCGGCGTCGGTGTCCAGAAGGCGCGTGATCATCGCGGCGTCCAGCCCGCTTTCGCGGGCAAGCGCCAGCAGGCTGTCCCGCGCGCCGATGTCGCGCCCTTCGTTGAAATAGGCGCGAAACAGGGCTGCCACCATCGCACTCTGCCGCCCTTCCAGCCCGGCCCAATGGATCAGCCGATGCGCGTCGCCTGTGTTGGGGGTGCGCGTGATTGCAGGCAGGTTCAGCGTGATCCCGGTATCCTCGGCGGCCGCGATCACGGGTGCATAAGCGGCAAGGATCGCATCGGCATCCCCGAATTTCAGGGCCATGTATTTGGCGCGGTCCATGCCGCCTTCGGGCATGTCGGGGTTCAGCTGGAACGGATGCCAGCGGATCTCGAACGGGTGATCGGGCCGCGATTCCAGCGCGCGGTCAAGACGAGCCTTGCCGATGTAACACCACGGACAGATCGGGTCAGAATAGATATCGAGCGGGATCATGAGGCAGCCTCGAAAGCGTCGCGCAGGGCACGGCGAGAGAGTTTCCCATTGGCATTGCGCGGCAGCGTTGTGCAATGCCGGAACAGGCGCGGCTGCTTGTAGCGAGCAAGGCGCGTGGCGGCATGGGTGTGAAGCGCCTCTTCCGGCAGGGCCTCGGGCGCTGTGTAGAAGGCCGCAATCACGCTGACACCTTCGCGAATAGTGACTTCCGTGCAGGCGATATCCGTGATGCCCGGACAATCGGCCAGCGCGCGTTCGACTTCCAGCGGCGAGACGCGGAAGCCGCCTGCATTCATCATGTCATCATCACGACCCAGAAAGCTGAGCGCGCCATCGCCTGCCATCTGCGCACGGTCGCCCGTCACGAACCAGTCGCCCTGCAAGAGCAGATCGCGGCCTGTCTGGGTCAGATAGCCCAGCATCAACCCCGGATCGCTGCGATGGATCGCCAGCACACCTGCTTCCCCCTTTGGGACAGGCTGGCCGTCCGGATCAAGGATTGCAAGACAGCGGCCCTGTTGCGGATAACCCGCGCTGCCTGCGGGCGCAGGGCGGGCCGGGCTGGAAGAGACATAGGTCGAGCATTCAGACATGCCCAGTGCTTCATAGATCTCGCGCCCCGTGGCATCGCGCCATGCATCGCGGGTGAAATCAGGCAGCTTCTCGCCTGCAGACAAGCCATGGCGCAGGCGCGGCAGGTCCAGCTTGCGCCCGTCTTTCAGCATCTGACGATAGACCCCCGGCACTGCTGCGAAGATGGTCGCGTCAAAGCGTTTCAACATCAGCCCAAGCGGCGCGCCCGCCTCTGGGATCAAGGCAGTGGCGCCAATCGCCCAGGGGTCCATCAGCCCTGTGCCCAGCGTGTAAGTCCAGTTGAACGCGCCTGCATGCAGCATCCGGTCCTCGGGCGTCAGCCCATACCAGCCATCCCACATCATCCGCCGCGCCCAGATCGCGCGGTGGGCATGGACAACCGCGCGGGGGCTGCCGCCGCTGCCCGATGTGTAGATGATATAGCCCGCACGGTCCGGGTCGCCCATATGCCAGTCGCAGGGCGGCAGCTCATGCATGGCCCGCAAGGCGCTGAGTGCGACAACCGGGGCGGCGTGATCGGGCAGCGCCACGCCATCACCTGCGAGCACCAGCGCGGGGCTGATTTCATGGGCGATACGGGTGATTTCTGGCACGGTCAGCTGGGTCGAGCTCGGCACAGGCACCAGCCCCGCGGCCAGCGCGCCCAGATACGCGATGGGGAAATCGACCGAATTGCCCAGCCGTAGCAGGACGCGCGCGCCGGGCGCAAGCCCTAGCCGCAAAAGCCCGGTACCTGTGCCGCGCACAGCCGCGATCAGTCGCGCATAGGACCAGCGCGCGGAGCCGCTGGCGCGCACGATCTGCAGCGCAATCTTGTCAGGTGTGGCACGGCCTGCGGCCAGCACATAGCGTGCCATGTTGAAAGGCGCGGGGCAGGGCGGATAGGGGGTGCCGGGGGCGGTCAGGGACAACATGGCCCAGAGCTACGCGCGCGATCTGTCAGTTGCAAGCCTTGGCCGCCGCAGCTATGGGAAAGCATGACGATCCGTGACCCTTTGTCGAACCTGCAGATCACACGCGCGGGCGCCGGACTGGAGCCTGCCCAGCCTGTTGATCTGGCAGCCCGCGTGCGCGACCTGCGCAAGGCGCGCGGCTGGACCTTGGAACAGGCCGCGAAATCGGCGGGACTTGCGCGCTCGACCCTGTCCAAGATCGAGAACGGTCAGATGTCGCCCACCTATGATGCGCTCAAGAAGCTGGCGCAGGGGCTGGATATCTCGGTCCCGCAGCTTTTCACACCGCCAGAACGCCCTGCCGCCAGTGGGCGCATGGCGATCACGCGCTGTGATGAGGGGTTGGCACAACCGACACCGACCTATGAGCACCGTTTGCTGGCGGGCCAGTTGACTGCGAAGAAAATGCTGCCCTATCAGACGCAGGTCAATGCGCGGACGATGGAGGATTTTGACGGCTGGGTGCGCCATGGTGGGGAAGAGTTTCTTTATGTGCTGACAGGTGAAGTGCGGCTATTTACTGAATTCTACGCGCCTGTGGACATGAAGCGCGGTGACAGTGCCTATTATGATGCGGGCATGGGGCATAATGTCGTCTCGCTCTCGCGCGAGGATGCCCAGATCCTCTGGGTCACATCGCTGGAGTGAGCGCGCGCCCCGTCAACACTGTTGCGCGCCTGGCGGCCTTGATCCGATGCCCGGCCAGCGCGCTCGCAGCCCGAAGCAGACGCCAAGTCAGTTTGAATAGTAGATCATGACGCTTCCGATTGAAGACATTCTTCCTGATCTGCTCAGGCACCTGGCGCAAGCGGGCCGCTGTGTCCTGCAGGCCCCGCCCGGTGCCGGCAAGACGACGCGGGTGCCGCTGGCGTTGCTGGATCAGATCCCCGGGCGCATCGTGATGCTCGAGCCGCGCAGACTGGCCGCGCGGGCGGCGGCTGAACAGATGGCGCGCCTGCTCGGTGAAAATGTCGGCAGGCGCATCGGCTACCGGATCCGGGGCGAGACAGTCACCTCGAGCGCGACGCGGGTCGAGGTTGTGACCGAAGGTATCCTGACGCGGATGCTGCAATCCGACCCTGAATTGCGCGGGGTCGGCGCGGTGATCTTCGACGAGTTTCACGAACGCTCCTTGCAGGCCGATCTGGGGCTGGCGCTGACATGGGAAATGCGCGAAGCACTCAGGCCCGATCTGGCGCTTCTGGTGATGTCCGCGACGCTTGATGCAGCGCCTGTGGCCGCGCTGCTGGATAATGCCCCGATCCTGACGGCCGAAGGGCGCAGTTTCCCGGTCGAGACCCGGTGGCTTGCGCGCCCCCGCGCCGCGACACCCCGTTTTGAGAGTGCTGCAGCGGATCTGGTCCTGCAGGCCTTTGCGGAAACGGACGGGTCCATTCTGGTCTTTCTGCCCGGTGAAGGCGAAATCCGGCGTGTGGCCGCGCGGCTTGCCGGGCGTGTGGGCGATGCCCGGATCCAGCCGCTTTACGGGGCCCTGCCATTTGTGCAGCAGCGCGCGGCCATCGCGCCTGTGCAAAGCGGACGCAAGATCGTGCTGGCCACAGCGATTGCCGAGACCTCGCTGACCATTGAAGGCATCCGCGTGGTGGTGGATGCGGGTCTGTCGCGGCGCGCGCGCTTCGACCCGGGCACAGGCATGGCGCGGCTGGTGACCGAGCGTGTCACCCGGGCCGAGGCCGAACAGCGCCGTGGCCGGGCCGGGCGGGTTGCCCCGGGCCTGTGCTACCGCATGTGGGCGCGCAGTGAAGAGGGCGCGCTGGCAGCCTTTGCCCCGCCAGCGATGTTGCGGGCGGATCTGGCCGGGCTGGCGCTCGAGCTTGCGCTCTGGGGCGGGGCCGCGGGGTTGCGGTTCCTCACGCCCCCGCCCGAGGCCGCGATGGCCGAGGCACAGGCGCTGCTGCAGGGCTTGGGCGCGCTGGACAGGGGCGGTCGGATCACAGCGCATGGGCGCGCCATGGCAGGCGTGCCGCTGCATCCGCGTCTTGCGCATATGCTGCTTGAGGCAGGGCGCGCCGGGGCCGAGCTTGCGGCAGTGCTCTCGGAACGCGATCTGCTGTCGGGGGCGCCGGTGGATCTTGCGCTGCGCATCGAGGCGCTGCGCGATCCGAAAGCCTTTGCGGCGCGCTACAGCTATAGCCTGCATCAACCGACATTGGAACGGCTGCGCCAATCGCTGCCCCAGCTGCGCCGTCTTGCCGGGGGCGCAGCTGCCGATCTGACGGCCGGCCAGATGGCGGCGCTTGCCTATCCTGACCGGGTCGGGCTGCGGCGCAAAGGCGATGTGCCGCGCTTTGTGCTCTCTGGGGGCAAGGGGGCTGTGTTGCCGGACGGCGATGCCCTGTCTCGGGCGCGGCTGCTGGTGGTGACAGATAGCGACGGGGACCCGCGCGAGGCGCGCATCCGGCAGGCGATCGCCCTCTCTGAAGCCGAGTTGCGCGCCGTTTTCGCTGATCAGCTGCAGTGGCGCGCGGTTTGCGCGTGGTCGCGACGTGAGCGGCGCGTGCTGGCCCGGCGGCAGGAATGTTTCGGGGCTCTGGTGCTGATGGATCAGCGCTGGGCCGATCCGCCGCCGCAGGCACTGGCGCAGGCTGCATGCGAAGGTCTGCGGGACCTTGGCCTGCCGCTCTCGGAGGCGGCGCAGCGCTTCATTGCGCGGGTGGAGCTGTTGCGCGCACAGGGTGAGGCACTGCCGGAGATGTCAGAGACGGCCCTTCTGGCCGGGCTGGAGGATTGGCTTGCCCCGCATCTGAGCGGGCAACGGACAGCGGATGAGCTGCGTGCGCTCGATCTGCTGCCGGCCTTGCGATCGATGCTTGACTGGGAGCAGACGCAGCGGCTGGGCCAGATGGTGCCTGCGCATTTCGTGACCCCCTTGGGAAACCGCGTGCCGATCGATTACGCGGGCGATGCGCCCGAAGTCGCGCTGCGGTTGCAAGAGGTCTTCGGTCTGGCGCAGCATCCTGTGATCGGGCCTGCGCGATTGCCATTGCGGATGGTGCTCTTGTCGCCTGCACGCAGGCCTGTGCAGGTAACAATGGATTTGCCAAGATTCTGGGCGGAGAGCTATACTGATGTGCGCAAGGATATGCGCGGACAGTATCCCAAACATCCGTGGCCCGAAAACCCGCTAGAGGCCGAACCGACTTTGCGCGCGAAACCGCGACCTCGGTAAGGTGCGTGCTGAGCACGCACCTTACTGGGGACCTGGCGGACAATCCTGTTCGGGTTCTCAAACCGCTTGTGCACGACCACTGTGCTATCGATGTTCTGGATGGACAAACAGGCTATTTGTCACTCTGGTCGAATATGGGCGGTCAGCGGAGTTTCTGCAGCGATACGCGCGATCGCGCCCTCAAGCGGTTCATGTGCCACGGACATTGTATGCGCATTGGCATGCAAAACCCTGTCCGCTGCGCTCACCCAGGCGACATGCCCGCGCCAGAACAGAAGGTCGCCGCGCTCTGGGGCGGTCCCATAGGGAAGGTGTGGGCCGAGCGCTGCCTCCTGCAAATCGCTGTCGCCCGGACAGACTTTGCCGCAGGCCTGCAGCGCAAGCTGCACAAGGCCCGAGCAATCCACGCCACTGCTGCTATTGCCGCCCCAGAGATAGGGGGTGCCCAGGAGCGTCTCGGCTACGGCGACCGGATCGGGGGCGAAATGTCCCAAGGAGCTCAGATGCTGTTCCGGGATCCAGAGCCCATCCGCTGTGCCAAGGAAGCGGCCTTCGCTTGCTGTGATTGCGACCTGCGCGTTCAGTGACAGGCTGCCCGCTTCGCGGCTTTTCAGATCTGGGGCGGTGTAGAGATGCGTCGCGCGTGTGTTGACCCGATGGGTGACCATAGTGTCAGGTCCAAGCCCTTCGGCCAGCAGCCAACCGCAATAGCCATCAGTCTGGGCCTGCACATAGGCATATTGCCCTTGCTGGTCGATCACGCAAAGCCGCGCACCATGCAGAAGCTGACGATCGCGCGGGCCATCGGGGCTGCGCAGCAAATCCGCCAGCGGCGCGCGCAGGCGCTGCCATGTCCCTTCCGTGAAGCCTTGGGCTGCGATCTGCCCTTGCAGCGAGACATGAGCCATCCGCCCGCTGAACGGGGTCAGGCGCGGATCACTCACAGGCCAAGCGCTTTCGGCAAAGCCTCATAGAGCGCGCGCGCGCCTTGACCGACCCCGCCTTTGGGGCGCGCAGGTGCAGCATTGGGCTGATAGCCATAGATGTCGAAATGCGCGAAGCGCGGACAGTGTTCGACAAATCGATGCAGAAAGAGCGCAGCTGTGATCGCACCGGCCATGCCCCCTGCTGGCGCATTGTCCAGATCAGCGATCCCGGGTTCGATCTTCGCCTCATAGGCCGGATGTAGCGGCAATTGCCAGAGCGGGTCGCGGATTTGCGCACTGGCCTCCAGCAGCATCCGGGCCATGTCGGCATCATAAGTGAAAAAGGGCGGCACATCCGGACCCAGCGCCACACGCGCAGCCCCGGTCAGGGTCGCCATGCAGATCATCAGATCAGGCGTTTCCTCATCCGCCAGGGCCAGGGCATCGGCCAGCACCAGACGGCCTTCGGCATCAGTATTGTTGATCTCGACGCTCAGCCCCTTGCGCGAGATCAGGATATCGCCAGGCCGCATCGCATTGCCCGACACAGCGTTTTCGACAGCGGGCACCAGCATGCGCAACTGTACCGGCCAGCCCTGCGCCATGATCATATGCGCAAGCCCCATCACGGTTGCAGCACCGCCCATATCCTTTTTCATCAACCCCATAGAGCCGCCCGGCTTCAGGTTCAGCCCGCCTGTGTCGAAGCACACCCCCTTGCCCACAAGCGTCAGCCGCGGGCCAGCCGATCCCCAGCGCATGTCCAGCAGACGCGGGCTGCGCTCTGACGCACGCCCCACAGCATGGATCAAGGGCAGGTTCTGATAGAGCAGATCATCGCCATAGATCACCGAAGCCTCGGCCCCATGCTCTTGCGCGAGCCCCAGAAACGCGGCTTCCAACTCCTCTGGCCCCATATGCGAGGCAGGCGTGTTGATCAGATTGCGGGTCAGGGTTTCACCTGCGGCAATGGCTGCCAACTGTGCCACATCGACCCCGGCGGGTGCGATCATCTGCGCCAGCGGCTTGGGCGCGCCTTGTCGGAACTTGCGGAAGGTGTAGCCGCCCAAAAGCCAGCCCAGCGCTTCATGGGCCAGATCCTCGGCGTCAAGCTGGTGATGTAGACGATAGGTCTGGGCTGGCAGTTTCGCGCGCGCCCCGCCCAAAGTGAAGCGGGTGCGTGCCCGGTCGCGCGCTGTCCCGCGTCCGACGGCCACATGCGCGAGCATCCCGTCCGCATCAGGCACCAACGCGATTTGGCCTGTGCTGGCCGTGAAACCGATATTCTCCAAGAATTTCCGCACGCGCTTTGGTTGCATATCAGCCCAGGCCGAGAGTCCCTCGGTATCGACCAGATGCAGGTCCACAGCGCGGCTGGTGTCCTTGCCAAAGGGATGGTCGGGTTCTGCAATATCGGTCATGCTGGCGTATCCGTGCGATGTCTGTCAAGCATGACCCTAGACCAGCCAGCAGACAGGGGAAAGGGGGCCGGTGCCCGCGTCCCGAGGCCGTTCTGCCACCGTTCCAGACAGGATCAGTCGGCAGGCATCACCGAGGAATGATGCTCGATGATCTTCCAGTCTTTGTCATCCTTGCGATACACAAAGGTGAAGCGGGCACACATTTTCTGTTCGATCCCGGATATCGAGGTTTCGAACTGATACACCCCCGAATTAATCGCGATCTGATCATATACGCTGACCTTCTGATGCAAGATGGTTCCCTTGGGATTCGATTTGAGGAATTCTTCGAAATATTCTTCAATTGCATCTGGGGTTTGCCGGATCGCCGAAGAAAATGTAGGCAGCAGCACGGCGTCGGCAGCGTAGAGCGCGGCCACTTGTTTCGCATCACCTGTCTGCAAGGTCGAGTTCCATAGATCAAACAACGCTGCGATATCTGTGTTCATAGAGTCATGATCTGGCATTTTATAAGCCTCCGTCGCAGTCTAGATCTTCACCAACTCGTGAATTCCTTATCAGATGACCTACTATGTTGACCAGACATCGCAGCTGTTCTGCCAGGGTCAATCCAGTGACTGATGACGCAAACATTCCGATCTGCCCGCTCTGTGACAGACCCATCCCGCCGGATGTGCCGCAAAGCCTGCACCATCTGGTGCCCAAACTGCGCGGCGGCAAAGGGGGGCCAGTGGTGTTGTTGCATCACATCTGCCACCGGGAAATCCACGCGACGCTTGGCGAAGCTGAGCTGGC
Organism: Natronohydrobacter sp.; assembly: GCA_007123015.1. GTDB lineage: Bacteria > Pseudomonadota > Alphaproteobacteria > Rhodobacterales > Rhodobacteraceae > Roseinatronobacter. The sequence goes on from SKSL01000259.1 coordinate 21,150, forward strand.
CCGGAGCTTTTCCAGCATCGAGGCGCTGCGCAGTCACCCACGTCTTGCGAAATTCATTTCCTGGGTTGCACGCAGACCGCCCGGTTTCATCTCGAAAGTGCCCGGGGGGCGGCGCGCCGCAAGACGGTAAGGGGTCCTTAAGACCTCTGTGCGAAGCTTCAGGTCCCGCTGATGTTTGAGGCCCATTATGCCCCGGAGCACTGAAATCGCCCGTCAGAAACAGGAGTCACGGCATCGCGCGCGTCGCGCTGAAAGGCGCGCGCGTGTGGGAATCATCGCCAACCCGGTCGAGCTGGTCCAACCTGCTGTTATCCCGCGCGAGGTCTGGACGCGCTGGCCCAAGCTGCGGTCGAGCCGCCGCCCGGGCAGAGAAAAGCCCGGCGACGCTGTGAAGGATCACACAACTGATCCGGTTTTGTCAGGTGAAAGCCTGCGCAGCTTCGTGGCAGAGATGCGCAAGGCACAGGGTCACCGCAGATCGACGAGTAACGGGCCTATCCCGATGGTGCCACAGTCGCGCATCCGACCCATCTTGACGCGACCGCTTCTGCTTGTCGCATCGGGGATCTTTGTGACCGCGGCGGCATTGAGCATTTTTGCATTTGTCTAGTATTCACCACCTGACACAAGATACCCAATGACGGCTTGGAGCCCTTGGACGAAGCCGCTCCGCGGCATTGGCGCTTGTCGCTGATGGCCCGCGCTGCCCGGAACGCTGCTCATTTTGCGATCTGACCGACCTGTTGGACGATTGGGGTCTTCTCAATCATCAGACAGGAGGTTTCCATGAC
>SKSL01000206.1 GCA_007123015.1 Natronohydrobacter sp.
ACATGCGCGCCGGGCGCGACCCAGTAATCGCCGTTTTCGGGCGGGACCGGGTTATGTCCGTCCAGAGCATAGAGCATCACGCACCCCCCAGCTTGCGCAGGCGTTCAATCAGCGCAGACGTGTCCCAGCGCCCGCCGCCCATATTCTGCACATCCTTGTAGAACTGATCAACCAGCGCGGTCATCGGCAAGGGCGCGCCGATCTCGTCGGCGGCGTCGAGGCAAATGCCCAGATCCTTGCGCATCCAGTCCACTGCGAAACCGTGGTTGAATTCGCCGTCCAGCATAGTGCCATGGCGGTTCTGCATCTGCCACGACCCGGCCGCACCCTGGCTGATCACCTCGACCACCGCGCGCCCGTCAAGCCCGGCCTTTTCGCCGAAATGCAGCGCCTCGGCCAGTCCCTGCAACAGCCCGGCGATGCAGATCTGGTTCATCATCTTGGTGATCTGGCCTGCGCCACTTTCGCCCATGCGCTTGCAGACCCGCGCATAGGCGTCGAGCACTGGGGCCGCGCGGTCGAAATCGGCCTGCGCGCCCCCGCACATGATCGACAGCACCCCGTTTTCCGCCCCTGCCTGCCCGCCCGAGACAGGCGCATCGACAAAGCCCACCTTCTGCGTGGCCGCCAGATCGTGCAATTCGCGCGTCACCTGCGCCGAAACTGTCGTGTGATCGACGAACAGCGTGCCCGCGGGCATGGCAGCAAAGGCACCTTCGTCGCCCAGACAGACCGCGCGCAGATCATCGTCATTGCCGACACAGGCCATGACCATCTCGGCCCCTTCGGCAGCCGCGCGCGGTGTGGTGCCAAACTGGCCCCCATGGGCTGCGACCCAGGCCTCGGCCTTGGCAGTGGTGCGGTTATAGACTGTGACCTCGTGGCCTGCGCGTGCCAAGTGGCTCGCCATCGGCCCGCCCATCACACCCAACCCCAGAAACGCAACTCTCGCCATTCCATCCCCCTCTCGAATTCTTGTCATTGCGCTTCGGGCGCGCGCGCAATACCTATCAGGGCCACTTTCACCGTCAACTCATAGACTGCAGTCCCGCCCATGTTCACTGTCTTCCGCTGGCTTCTTAGGATATTTGGCGGGCTGGCCCTGCTGGCGGGTCTCGTGGCGCTGGGGCTTTATTTTTTCGTTGCGCGCTCGCTGCCGGATTACAACGAGACTTTCCAGTTCAGCGGCTTGGCCAGCGAGGTCGAGATCGTGCGCAACACGCATAATGTGCCGCATATCTTTGCCGAGACCGACCCGGATGTGTTCTTCGGCTTGGGCTTTGCCCACGCGCAGGACCGGATGTGGCAAATGCAGATGCTGCGCCGTACAGCGCAAGGACGCTTGTCGGAGATGTTCGGCCCGCGCACAGTCCGCGTCGATGAGTTGATGCGCAGGCTCGACATTTATGGGCTTGCCCGAAGCGCGCTTGCGGCCCAGGACCCCGAGACCCGCGCCGCACTGATCGCCTATTCCGAAGGGGTCAATGCCTGGCTGCGGACGTCCAATGAGCGCGCGCGCGGGCGCGGTGCGCCAGAGTTTTTCGTGTTTCCGGCTGAAATGCCGCTCTGGCAGCCTGCGGATTCACTTGCGATCCTGAAGCTGATGGCCGTGCAGCTGAACAGCCAGATGGCGCGCGAGGTGCAGCGCGCCCGCATCTCGATGCTGGTCCCGCCCGAGCGGTTGCGCGATCTGTTGCCCGATGCGCCCGGCTCTGGCGTGGCGGCGCTGCCGGATTTCGCAAACCTGTTTCCTGATGTGACGCCAACTGCAGACATCACAGTCGCGCGCGATCCGCTCAGCCCGATCCGCCCGCCTGAATTGGCCGGGGCCTCAAACAGTTTTGCAGCAGCGCCTGCACGCGCGGCCAGTGATGGCGCGCTGCTGGCCAATGATCCGCATCTGGAATTGACAGCGCCATCGCTGATGTATCTGGCCCGGCTGGAGCTTGCGACCGGTGGTGTGATCGGGGCCACGATTCCGGGGATTCCGGTCATCTTGTCTGGGCGGTCGGAACATCTCGGCTGGGGGATCACGTCCAGCTATATGGATGACAGTGACGTTTTTCTGGAAGAGCTCAATCCCGACAATCCCGCGCAATACCGCACGCCCGAAGGCTGGGCCGAGTTCGAAACGCGTGGCTCGATCATCCGGGTCAAGGATGAAGACCCCATGACCTTGACCCTGCGCTGGTCCGAAAATGGCCCTGTCCTGTCCGGGGCGCTTTATGATCTGGGCACGATCACCCCGCCGGGTCATGTTGCAACCATAGGCTGGACAGCGCTTGACCCGGATGACACCACGCTCAGCGCGGCCATGCGGCTGATGCGCGCGACCACGCTGGACGAGGCCCTGGCCGCCGGAGAAGATTATATCGCCCCCAGCCAGGTCCTGATGCTGGCCGCACCGGATCGGATCGCCTTGCAGCTTCTGGGCCGGATGCCGCGCCGCGATGCTGCGCATGACACGCAAGGCCGCATGCCCGCTGCAGGCTGGAAGTCTGAGAACCGTTGGCGCGGCACATTGCCCTATTCGGCCAATCCGCGTTTTCTTGATCCGGAATCCGGGATCCTGGGCAATACAAACAACAAGATCCTGGACCGCCCTTTTCCCTTGCATGTCAGCCATGACTGGGGCGACACGCAACGTATCGCGCGGTTCCAGCATCTGATGCGCCAGCGCTCCGTGCATACGCGTGACAGTTTCATAGAGGCCCAGCTCGACACGGTCAGCCCCGCCGCGCGCCTGCTCTTGCCACTGGTCGCAGCCGATCTGTGGTTTTCGGGCGAAGCCGCCCCCGCTGGCACCCGCGCCCATCTGCGCCAGCGTGCGCTGCGCCTGCTCGCCGACTGGAATGGCGAGATGAACGAGCATTTGCCAGAGCCGCTGATTTATGCAGCCTGGATGCGTGAATTGCAGCATCGGCTGATCCGGGATGAATTGGGACCGTTGGCAGAAACCTTCACCCATGTTGACCCGATCTTTATCGAGCGGGTGTTTCGTGACACGGACGGGGCCAGCGAATGGTGCAATATCGTGCAATCCTCGGTGCGGGAAACCTGCACCGAAATCGCCATTGCAGCGCTGGACGAGGCCCTGTTGCGCCTGACCGAGCGCTATGGTGACAATGTCGAAAGCTGGCGCTGGGGCGATGCGCATATGGCCAAGCATCGCCATTCGGTGCTGGGCGAGATGCCGCTGGTGCGCCATTTCGTCAATATCCGCCAATCCACATCGGGCGGCGATCACACGCTGATGCGCGGGCGCACCTCCGGGCGTGACCCTGATCCGTTTACCAATGTGCATGGCGCGATCTATCGCGGGGTCTATGATTTCGCAGATCCGGAAAGCTCGGTCTTTATTCTGTCCACGGGCCAGTCCGGGCATCCGCTGTCGCGCCATTACGATGATCTGGGCGATTTATGGCGGCGGGGCGAGTATATTCCGATGACGCTTGACCCTGATCTGGCCCGCGGTGGCGCTGTGGGGATCACGCGGCTGCGTCCCAGAGACTGACTGCGCACAGCGTTGTAAACCTGTCACAACAAGCCGACCGCTCTGTGCATGCCGTGAGGTAAGCTGTGACAAATCCATGAATTATGAGCAATATTGTCACAGGGATGAGAGCGTCAGAGCGCGTCGACGGGAAGAAGGAGGAGATTTCCGTGAAGAGAATAATCGCAACCGGGCTGGTTGCCCTTGCCACAAGTCCGGCTTTCGCGGGGGGTGTTGAGCGCAGCACACAATCCATGGCGATCCTGTTTCAAGAGGGGCGCTATCTGGAACTCGGGGCGCAATATGCCCGGCCGCGCGTGTCGGGAAATGCCGCGGGTCCGATCCCGCTGACCGGCGCGACCGGCAATATCACGCGCCCGGTTTTCATGGGCAGTCTTGCATTTCGCGACGACATCAACGAACAGCTGTCCTATGCCATCATTCTAGATGAACCTATCGGTGCAGATGTACGCTATCGCGCTGGCACAGAAGCCTTCCTCAGCGGATCGACTGCCAGCATTGACAGTTTCGCTCTGACGGGTGTGCTGCGCTACAGTTTCGGCAATGGCTTCAGCACCTATGCGGGTCTGCGCTCGGTCTGGAGCAAGGGCAGTGTTGATCTGGCTTTCGCAGCCCCTGCAGGTGAGACCTACACGATGCGCACAGATCGGGATCAGGCCTGGGGCTATCTGCTGGGCGTGGCCTATGAGATGCCCGAAATCGCGGCGCGCGTTTCCTTGACCTATAATTCGCAGGTCAAGCACACTTTCGAGCAGACTGTGAATGGTACCCTGTTGCCAAACACCTTCGAGACGCGCATCCCGGAAAGCCTGCATCTGGAATTCCAGACCGGGATTGCCGAAGACACATTGCTGATGGGCTCGGTGCGCTGGGTGAAATGGAAGGATTTCAACATCAGCCCGGCAGGGCAGCCTGATCTTGTATCCTATGACAAGAACTCGGTCACTTACACGCTGGGTGTCGGGCGTCGCTTTACAGAAAACTGGTCCGGGTCGGTGACGCTGGGCTATGACACAGGCAATGGCAGCACCACAGGCAACCTGCAGCCTGTCTCGTCGCGCAGTTCCATCGGGCTGGGGGCGAGTTATTCGATCGACAATGTGACCATCAGCGGTGGCGTGCAATACAGCCGTTTCGGCGGCGCAACCTCTCGCCCACCCATCAGCGGGGAGTTCAGCGGCAATTCGATGATCGGTGCCGGGATCCGGGTGGGTTTCCAGTTCTGAGTCCACTCTCCTGTCAGCCTTCCACCCTGTCCACCTTCGCGTGGGCAGGGTTTTTTCATGTGACATTGACCATTTCACGGCCAATGGCTAGGCAAAGCCTCTCTGGCGCGGAAGGACAGGCGGATGCTCTACCGAAATGCGGATGACTGGCTGCAGGCCCCGCGCAAGCGCGTCATGCTGTTTGGCATGTCGGGTCTGGGCAAGACCCATCTGGCCAACCTGCTGCGCGCAGGCGGTGGCTGGTTCCATTACTCGATCGATTACCGCATCGGAACGCGCTACATGGGCGAATATATCGCCGATAACTTCAAGCGCGAAGCGATGAAAGTGCCGCTGCTGCGCGAGCTTCTGCTGACCGATTCGGTCTATATCAGCTCGAATATCACCTTCGACAATCTTGCGCCGCTCTCGACCTATCTGGGCAAGCCTGGCGATCCGGCCAAGGGCGGGCTGGCCTTTGACGACTACATGACCCGGCAGGACCAGCATCGCGCCGCAGAGATTGCAGCGCTTTCGGACACGGCCCATTTCATCGCCCGCGCCGAGGCGCTCTATGGCTATCTGCATTTCATCTGCGACACGGGCGGGTCGATCTGCGAAGTGATCGACCCGTTCGATCCGCAGGACACCTTGATGACAACGCTCAAGGCCCATGTCCTGCCCGTCTGGATCAAGGGGTCCGAGGCGCATACTGCGGAACTGATCCGCCGCTTCGACCGTGCGCCGAAGCCGATGTATTACCAACCCGATTTCCTGCGCGATGCCTGGGCCGCCTATCAACATGAAACTGGCCAGGTGCCAGAGCAGATCGACCCGGATGCTTTCGTGCGCTGGACCTATGCCCGCGCGCTGGCCCATCGTGCACCCCGCTATGCGGCCATGGCGCAGCATTGGGGCGTGAACGTCAGCGCTGAAGAGGTCGCGCAGATCCGCCACGCTGCCGATTTTGATGCGCTGATCGCGGCCAAACTGCCAGACTGAGGACATCTGATGCCAATCAAACTGCCCGAAAACCTGCCCGCCTTTGATGTGCTGACCCAAGAGGGCGTGATGGTCATGTCCGAGGCACAGGCCGCGCGGCAGGATATCCGGCCTTTGCGCATCGGGCTGCTGAACCTGATGCCGAAGAAGATCCAGACCGAGACGCAATTCGCCCGGCTGATCGGGGCCACGCCCTTGCAGATCGAGTTTTCGCTGATCCGCATGTCCGAGCATGAAACCAAGAACACGGCTGCCGAGCATATGGCCGAATTCTACCGCCCCTTTCAGGAGGTGAAGCACGAACGCTTCGACGGGCTGATCATCACTGGCGCGCCCATCGAGCATCTGGACTATGAAGAAGTGACCTATTGGGATGAGCTGACGGAAGTGTTCGACTGGACGCAGACCCATGTCCACCAGACATTCGGGGTCTGCTGGGGGGGCATGGCGATGCTTGCGCATTTCTACGGGCTGCCCAAGCATTTGCTGGATGCCAAGGCTTTTGGCTGTTTCCGGCACCGAAATCTTGCCCCGGCCTCGCCCTATCTGCGCGGGTTTTCGGATGATGTGCTGATCCCGGTCAGCCGCTGGACCGAGTTGCGGCAATCCGAAGTCGATGCGATCCCGGCGCTGAAAACGCTGATCGGGTCGGATCAGGTCGGTCCCTGTCTGATCGAAGACCCGGCGCATCGGGCTTTGATGATCCTCAATCATTTCGAATATGACAGCACGACCTTGAAGGAAGAATATGACCGCGACATCGCAGCAGGTCGCCCGATCAATGTTCCGCTGAATTATTACCCGGATGATAATCCCGCGAGAACACCGCTCAATCGCTGGAGAAGCCACGCGCATCTTCTATATGGCAACTGGATCAACCAGATATACCAGACCACACCCTATGATCTTGCACAGATTGGCCACTAGACTTGCAGCCCTTGCCCTGATGGTCGCAGGGCTTGTGGCCTGTTCCGTCGAGCAGGAGATGCAGATGGCTTATGCCGATACGCCACCCGAGGGGGCGTTCATCGACCTGCCGCAAGGACGCATCCATGCGATTGTGCGTGGTGACGGGCCGGATCTGGTAATGATCCACGGGGCGAATGGCAATGCACGGGATTTCAGTTTTGATCTGATCGAACGGATGGCGGAAGAGTTTCGGGTCATTGCCTTTGACCGACCGGGCTTTGGCTTTTCGGATGATTTCGGCGGTGTCGAAAGCCCCATTGATCAGGCAGACATCCTGCGATCTGCAGCGCTGCGGCTTGGGGTCGAAAATCCGGTCGTGCTGGGCCATTCTTATGGCGGGGCTGTCGCACTGGCCTGGGCCTTGCGCGGGCCGCAGGAGGTCGCTGGCCTGACCTTGCTCGCGCCTGTCACGCATCCTTGGCCCGGGGATCTGGGGCTGTGGTATCGGATCACGGCCTCGCCGCTTGGGCGGTATCTGATCCTGCCAGCCATTGCGGCCCTCGCCCCGCGCAATGCTGTGCAAGGCACGTTGGCAAATGTCTTTGCGCCGGATCCTGTGCCCGAAGGATATCTTGATCATCTGGGCTTTGACCTGACCATGCGGCGTGATCAGCTGTCCCTGAATGCACAACAAGTCAACAGCCTGATGGAGTATATCGAGGCGATGTATCCGGGCTATCCGGCGCTGAGCATGCCAATCGAGATCGTCCATGGGACAGCCGACAAGACAGTCGGTATCAGCATCCATTCCGACCGCATGGCGCAAGAAGTCGACACGGTCCATCTGACGCGGCTCGAAGAGGTCGGGCATATGCCGCATCATGCACGGCCCGAGATCGTGGTCGAGGCGATCCGACGGACTTTTCAGCGGGCGCGCGACAAGTAAGGTGCGTGCTCAGCACGCACCCTACCGGGTCACTCGAAATGGTTGCGGATGCGCCGGACCATGGCCCAGACGCCCAGCACGACAGCCGGGGCAAGCAGCGCCATCGCCCATGTCCGCGACAGGCCAAGCGGCTCGGCCAGTGGCATCACGAGATAGGACACCAGATTGACAGCGTAATAGCTGATCGCCACGACCGAGAGCCCTTCGACCGTGTTCTGCAACCGCAATTGCAGATCAGCGCGGCGGTCCATGCTTTCAAGCAGTTTCTGGTTCTGCGCCGAGCGTTCCACATCAACCCGCGTGCCCAGAAGCTGCCCGGCCCGCATCGCGCGTTCGGCCATCTTGCTCAGCCGCGCTTCAGCCGATTTCACAGTGCGCATCGCCGGATCATAGCGCCGGGTCATGAATTCATGCAGCGACTGGCGATCCGCGAAGCGCTCTTCGCGCAACACCTCGATGCGCTGATGCACAAGCGCCTCATAGGCCCCGGTCGCCCCGAAGCGGAATGAGGTCTCGACCATCATGTTCTCCAGCTCAGAGGAAATCCGCAAGAGCGCGTCCAGTGTTTCATCCGAACGCGAATCGGGCGATTTCATTTCGCGCGTCAAACGTGACAGCTCATCATCGAGCGCATTCATCTGCGCCGAAAGACCGCGCGCGCGCAGCAGGCCCAGCATCGAGATTGTGGTATAGGTCTCGATCTCGCACAGTCGCTGGATGATCCGCCCGACACGCCGCCCGCCTGTGCCCGGTTTGACAAAGACGGCCATGCGCACATGGCCTGCCCGGTCAATCCGGAAATCGCTCGCGATCACGGCCACACCGTCCAGCACATAAGCCGCCGCCAGGCTTTCCGGCACGAACCAGTCCATCAGTTTTGCGGACATCGCAGCTGGGGTTTCGGTCATCTCTTCGATCTGAAAAATGATCGATGTCAGACGCTTGCCTTGCGATTCAGCGAGCCAGGTTTCGGGGAAGACATCAAAGGCCGCAGGATCAAACGGGCGTGCGGCCTGCCCCTGCTCAAAGGCCGTGTAGGTGACAAATTCCGTATGGCTTTCCCATTTCAGGTGATGCCGCCCCAGATCGCAGGAATGATGCGTCGCATCCGGGGCCGGATGGCCCGCGCCGTGACGGTCGAGCAGGGATAGCAGATGCGCCCGATCACGCGCGCGGTCACGCTTTGCAGCTTCGCGTTCGGGTTTGAGCGCGACGAAGACCGCGACACTCGGCACAGGAACCCGCGCTGCAGGACGGGCGTGCAGCTCATTGACCAATGCATAGCGGTGCGGGTGATCTTCGATTGGGGGCATGTCGCTCGCCTTAAGATAAGTGCTTGCGCCTGCATGATATGCTGCAGCGCCGCAAAAGATAGCCTGCATCTGGCACGCCACGGCACACTGACAATTCTGCCACAGACTGTGACGCCCACTTGCTCGGGGTGCCCTGTTTGACGGCGGGCTGAAACCGAAAACGCCACTCCTGCTGCAGGAGTGGCGTTTGTCGGTCGCGCAGATTTGGGCGCGCTCAGGACGCTTCGGTGATGAATTTCACGGCATCGCCAAAGGTCTGGATGTTCTCAGCCGCATCATCGGGGATCTCGATACCAAATTCTTCCTCAAAGGCCATGACCAGTTCAACCGTATCGAGGCTGTCTGCGCCCAGATCATCGATAAAGGACGCACCCTCGGTGATCTTGCCTTCGTCGACGCCCAGATGTTCGACGACGATTTTCTTCACGCGATCCGCGATATCGCTCATATTAGTCCCCTTAGGTTTCGCCGCGCGCGCGGCCTGATGTCCCTCATCCGTCACCAAAGCGCGACGGGTTTGTGCGCGCCCATTAAGCGGATTGTCCCCCCGGGTCAAGTCTTCTGCAAGACTACCCCAAGGATGGCGCTGCTATAGCACGGCCTGCCTGTGCCACAAACGCTTTCATGCCTCAGATCATCGCCATGCCGCCATTGATATGCAGAACTGCGCCCGTCACATAGCCTGCAGCAGGGCTTGCCAGATAGAGCACCCCGGCAGCAATGTCTTCGGGTGTGCCCATCCGCCCGGCAGGGATACGCTGTGTCAGCGCGTCCTGCTGTGCTTCGGTCAGCGCGTCCGTCATGGGCGTCGCAATGAAACCAGGGGCGACACAATTCACGGTGATCCCGCGCGACGCCACTTCCTGCGCCAATGCCTTTGACAGCCCGACCAGACCAGCCTTGGCGGCGACATAATTGGCCTGCCCCGGATTGCCGGTCGCGCCCACCACGGACGAGATATTCACGATCCGCCCCCAGCGCGCTTTCATCATGCCGCGCAGACTGCCGCGCATCAGGCGCATGGCGGCGGTCAGGTTCACATCCAGCACATCGGCCCATTGCTCATCCGACATGCGCATCATCAGCGTGTCGCGGGTGATCCCGGCATTGTTGACCAAAATATCCAGCCCCCCCATCGCCTCGATGGCCGCTTTCGGCAGCGCGTCCACCGCTGCGGGGTCCGACAGGTTGCAGGGCAGCACATGAGCGCGCGCGCCGAGGTCTTGGGCCAGCGCCTGCAAGGGGGCCTCGCGCGTGCCGGACAGGGCGACTGTCGCCCCGGCCCCATGCAGGCTGCGCGCGATGGCTGCGCCGATTCCACCCGAAGCGCCTGTGATCAATGCGGATTTTCCGGTCAGGTCGAACATGGTTTTCCTTTCAGATATAGGTCACAGGCGGATAACGCGCGGCACTCTATAACAATCGGGCCATCGTGACGCCATGACGAAGTTGTGGCTTGCAGCGCATGCGCGATAGCGCAACAGATACCCGCCGGGAGGAACGATATCACCATGACCAGAGAAGAAATGGCGGCCCTGTATCAGATCGGGGTCAAGGCGGCTGACCCCATGCGCGCGGTCACCGAAACCCTTCGCGACCAGCCCTTGCCTGCGCATGACGCCTTGTTTGTTCTTGGGCTGGGCAAGGCCGCTTGCGCGATGACGCGCGCTGCATTGGCGGTGTTGCCCAAGCCCGCAGCGGCACTGGTGGTCACGAATTACGAGAATGAAAGCCGGGTCGCAGGAGCCGAGGTCATGGTGGCCGGGCACCCCGTGCCCGATGAAAACGGCCTGCGCGCGGCGCAGGCGACCGAAGCGATGCTGGCGCAGGCGAAGGCCACAGACCGGGTGCTGGTGCTGGTCTCGGGCGGCGGCTCTGCGCTGTTGCCGGCCCCCGTCGAAGGGCTGAGCCTGCCCGACAAGGCCGAGGTGAACCGCATTCTGCTGGCCGGCGGGATGGATATCGTGGCCATGAATGCCGTGCGGCAGCATATGTCGCGCCTGAAGGGCGGCGGGTTGCTCAGGGCTGCCCACCCTGCCCCGGTCACTGCGCTGATCCTGTCGGATGTGATCGGCGATGATCTGCGCGCGATTGCCTCTGGCCCCACAGTTGCCCCGATTGCACCGCGCGCGCATGTGGTCGAGATGCTGCGCGCCTGCGGGATCTGGCGACAGTTGCCAGATGCTGCGCAAGCGGCCCTGTTGCGCCCGGAAGACGATGTCCCTGTGATCAGCGCCGAGAATCACCTGATAGGATCGAATCGCCAGTCGCTGAACGCGATGGCAAAAGCCTGTAGAGCGGCGCAAATCTTGTCGACAGCGCTGATCGGCGATGTGGCAGACGCGGCAGAGGTGATTATACGTGCCGCGCAGGACCGAAAATGCCCAGTCGCGCTATTCGGTGGCGAAACCACAGTGACACTTACGGGCAGCGGCCTTGGCGGGCGTAATCAGGACCTTGCGCTGCGCGTGGCCCTGGCGCTGGAGGGGCAGAATGGTTGGCGCTTCCTGTCGGCGGGCACAGATGGGCGCGACGGGCCGACGGACGCGGCCGGGGCGATTGTGGACAGTGGAACCTGCGCGCGCATTCGGGCAGCGGGGGGCGATCCGGCCGCATTTCTGGCCAATAATGACAGCCATCGCGCCCTGGCTTTGGCGGGGGATCTGCTGATCACAGGCGGGACCGGGACCAATGTGGCCGATCTGCAAATCCTGTCATGCGCGCGCTGATCCTCTTGCGAGGGTCCTGCCCCTCGCCTAAAGGGATCGCATGAGCACACATGACCGCCTGTTGATCATTGATTTCGGTTCGCAAGTGACGCAACTGATCGCGCGACGCCTGCGCGAGTTGAACGTCTATTGCGAAATCCATCCCTATCAGAATGTGGATGATGCCTTTCTGACCAGTTTTGCCCCCAAAGCGATCATCTTCTCGGGCGGCCCGGATTCGGTGACGCGCGCGGGCTCGCCGCGTCCTCCGGCCAATGCCTTCACTCTGGGCGTGCCGATCCTGGGGATCTGCTATGGTCAGCAGGTCATGATGCAGGAACTGGGCGGTCTGGTCGAAAGCGGGCATGGCACTGCTGAATTCGGACGTGCGAAAGTCACCGAGTCGGGCACCAAGCTGCCCTTGCTGGACGGCTGGTTCACCAATGGCCCCGAACAGGTCTGGATGAGCCATGGTGATCATGTCAGCCGCCTTGCGCCGGGCTTCGAAGTCTATGGCACATCACCCGGTGCCCCTTTTGCGATCACGGCGGATGTGGCGCGCAATTTCTTCGCAGTGCAGTTTCACCCCGAAGTGCATCACACGCCGCGCGGTGCGCAGCTTTACAAGAATTTCGTCACGCTTGCAGGATTTACGGGCGACTGGTCGATGGCCAGCTATCGCGAAGAAGCGATTGCCAAGATCCGCGCGCAGGTAGGCGACAAGAAGGTCATTTGCGGGCTGTCAGGGGGCGTGGATTCGTCGGTCGCTGCTGTGCTGATCCATGAAGCCATCGGCGATCAGCTGACCTGCGTTTTCGTCGATCACGGGCTCTTGCGGCTGAACGAGGCTGAAGAAGTGGTGAAGATGTTTCGCGACACATATAATATACCGCTGATCCACGCAGATGAAGCCGAGTTGTTCCTCGGGGAACTTGACGGCGTTTCCGATCCGGAAACAAAACGCAAAATCATCGGCAGATTGTTCATTGATGTGTTCCAGAAATACGCGGGCGAGATCGAGGGCGCGGAATATCTGGCGCAAGGCACGCTTTACCCGGATGTGATCGAATCCGTCAGCTTCTCGGGCGGGCCATCCGTCACGATCAAATCGCACCACAATGTTGGTGGCCTGCCTGAAAAGATGGGGTTGAAGCTTGTCGAGCCCTTGCGCGAGCTTTTCAAGGATGAAGTGCGTGCCCTGGGGCGCGAGTTGGGGCTACCCGCGAGTTTCATCAGTCGCCATCCTTTCCCCGGGCCGGGTCTTGCGATCCGCTGCCCCGGCGAGATCACCCGCGAAAAGCTGGATATCCTGCGCAAAGCTGACGCGGTCTATCTCGACCAGATCCGCAAGCACGGGCTTTATGACGACATCTGGCAGGCTTTCGCCGCCATTCTGCCGATGCGCACTGTGGGCGTGATGGGCGACGGGCGGACCTACGATTATGCGCTTGGCCTGCGCGCAGTTACCTCGGTCGATGGCATGACGGCGGATTACTACCCGTTCACCCATGACTTCCTTGGCGAGACGGCCACGCGGATCATCAATGAAGTGCGCGGGATCAACCGGGTATTCTACGATTGTACCTCGAAACCGCCGGGAACGATCGAACTGGAGTAACGCGCGCCCATGTGACCTTGGGTCAATATGGGCCTAAGTCAAAACATCTTTTCTGCGCAAAAATGTCATGCTAGGCATAGTGCAAGGCGGAAAAATCCGCCGGGTCTGCGCGTGTCGTGCGGGCCAAAAAGAATAACAACCCAATGGGAGATCTCAGATGAAAAAGATTCTTCTCGCCAGCACAGCGCTGGCGTTTTCGGCAGGCATGGCCTTCGCGGATGTGAAGATGGGTGTGCTGCTTGGCTTCACCGGTCCGATTGAATCGATCACACCGCATATGGCCGATGGCGCTGAAATGGCGTTCCGTGAAATCAGCGAAAGCGGCCTGTTTCTGGGCGGTCAGACCATCACCCCGGTCCGGGCAGATTCGACCTGCGTGGACTCGTCTGCCGCACAAGCCGCAGCAGAGCGCATGATCTCCTCTGATGGCGTTGTCGCGATCATGGGCGCAGATTGCTCTGGTGTGACCATGGCAGTACTGCAGAATGTAGCAATGTCGGCAGGTGTGCCGATGATTTCGCCCTCTGCGACCTCGCCTGCTTTCACGACGACCGACTCGAATGGTCTGTTCTTCCGCACCTCGCCCTCGGATGCGCGCCAGGGCGCGATTCTGGCCGGTATCGTGATGGAGCGCGGCTTTGACTCTGTGGCGCTGACCTATACCAACAACGATTACGGTGCAGGTTTCGCAAACGCCTTCGAGGAATCCTTCCTTGCCGCCGGTGGCACGATCACTTCGAAAGTGGCGCATGAAGAAGCGCGCGGCGATTATTCTGCCGAAGTCGGCCAGCTTGCGGCTGCAGGCGGTGATGCGCTGGTGATCCTTGGCTATGTCGATGGCGGTGGCTCGATGCTGCGCACGGCCTATGAGCTCGGCGCGTTCGAGAATTTCTTCATCGGCGATGGCATGTATGGCGACGAGATGATCTCTGCCGTGGGCGAGGCGCTGGAAGGGACCATCGGCACGATCCCATGGGCCGAAGGTGAAGGCGCTGACCGGTTCCATGCCATGGCAGAAGAAGCCGGTGTCCAGGGCCAGTCCAGCTACACGCGCGAAAGCTATGACGCCGCTGCGCTGCTGGCTTTGGCCGCACAGGCAGCCGGTGAAGCCACGCCCGAAGGCATTGCAGCCAATATTCTGAATGTGGCCAATGCACCGGGTGAAGAAATCCTGCCTGGCGAACTGGCCCGTGGTTTGGAAATCCTCGCGAATGGTGGTGAAGTGAATTACGTCGGCGCCACCAATGTTGAGCTGGTCGGGCCGGGCGAGGCCGCAGGCAGCTACCGTGAGTATGTCGTCGAAGGCGGCGAATACGTCACAGTTCAGTTCCATTAAGGCAAAGGCAGGTCCCATCAGGGACCTGACGGCCCGGGGAACACATTCCCCGGGCCTCTTTCAGACTGATCATACGCAAGGGGCAGCACAATGGCGATGATCCGGGTCGAGAACCTGCACAAGCATTTCGGTGGCTTTCACGCAGTTGACGGGGCGACGCTCGAGATAGCAGAGCGCTCGATCACTGGGCTGATCGGCCCGAATGGCGCCGGAAAAACGACGCTTTTCAATGTGATCGCAGGTGTTCTTCCACCGACCTCGGGCAAGGTGCTGATGCAAGGCGAAGACATCACTGGCCTGCCCCCGCATGAGTTGTTTTCCAAGGGCTTGCTGCGCACTTTTCAGATTGCGCATGAATTTCATTCGATGACGGTGCGCGAGAACCTGATGATGGTGCCACCTAACCAGTCGGGCGAGAACCTGTGGTCGGTCTGGTTTCATGGCGCGCGCGTGCGCGAAGAAGAATCGCGCATCCGCGCCCGCGCCGATGAAGTGCTCGAGTTTCTGACCATCAGCCATATCGCGGATGAAAAGGCAGGCCAGATCTCTGGCGGGCAGAAGAAGCTGCTGGAACTGGGCCGCACCATGATGACGGACGCCAAGATCGTGTTTCTCGATGAAGTCGGCGCGGGCGTGAACCGCACGCTTCTGAACACGATCGCCGATGCGATTGTGCGGTTGAACAAGGAAAAGGGCTATACTTTCGTCGTGATCGAACATGACATGGATTTCATTGGCCGGATTTGCAATCCGGTGATCTGCATGGCTGAAGGGAAAGTGCTGGCGGAAGGGACGCTTGATGAAATCAAGGCCAATGAGCAGGTGATCGAGGCTTATCTTGGCACAGGTCTGAAGAATAAAGTGGTCAAGGAAAAAGGCCATGTTTGAGCGCCTTGTGTGGATCAGCGCTCCGATGATTCTGTGTGCAGCCTCTACTTTTGCCGCATCAGAGCCCTGTTCGCCCTTGCCCGGTGGGTTTCAGTTTTGCCCAGCGGACTCGGCCTGGGCCAATGCGGAAGTCATCCCCTTCACCAATGGTGTCGCCTTCGACCTGCCGCCCTATTGGTTGGAAGTGATGGAAGCCCCGGATGAGATAGCGGATGCGCAGTCTCTGGAAGCCGCACTTGATGCCCTTCGGGACTTGCTGGCAGAGCAGTCGCAGCTTGAGGGCCTTTCCCCGCCGGAAGACCTGGGAAGCACGGCATTCACGGCAGGTGCGCTGGACGCGGTGACGCTGACCACCCGGATCGAATTGCCCGATGATGACCCGATGGTGTTTGTCACCATGATCGCTGCACAGAATGACCGGCTGCTGATGGTGACGCTGGATGATGAAAACGAAGATGCGGCCGATGTGGAACAGCAATTGCGCCGCATCGCGGGCCTGTTCGTCTTGCAAGGAGACTGAAACATGGCAGAGCCATTCCTGATCGGCGAGGCGATGACAGGCGGCTATGGCGGCGCAGATATCCTGCACAGCTGCACGATTGCTGTGGAAAAAGGCGAAATCGCTGTGATTGTCGGGCCAAATGGTGCCGGGAAATCGACCGCGATGAAGGCTGTTTTCGGGATGCTGCGCATCCGTGAAGGGAAAGTGCGGCTGAATGGCGAGGATATCACGGCGCTGTCGCCGCAAGCGCGGGTCGGCAAGGGCATGGGCTTTGTGCCGCAGACCAACAATATTTTCCCGTCGATGAGCGTGGAAGAAAATCTTGAGATGGGCGCTTTCATCCGCACGGATGATATCAGCGAGACGCGCGAGCAGATTTTCGACCTGTTCCCGATCCTGCGAGACAAGCGGCGGCAGGCGGCAGGCGAATTGTCAGGCGGGCAGCGCCAGCAAGTGGCCGTGGGCCGCGCGCTGATGACCAAGCCCAAAGTGCTGATGCTGGATGAACCCACCGCAGGGGTCAGTCCTATTGTGATGGATGAACTGTTCGACCGGATCATCGAAATCGCGCGCACCGGGATTTCCATTCTTATGGTGGAACAGAACGCCCGACAGGCCCTGAACATTGCCGACAAGGGCTATGTGCTGGTGCAGGGCGAAAACCGCTATACCGACACGGGTCAGGCACTTCTGGCGGATCCGGAAGTGCGTAAATCCTTTCTGGGGGGCTAAGGCTGATGGAACCGCTCAACGCGCTGGTCAGTGTATCAAACTTCATGCTTATCCCGGCGCTCGCCTATGGCAGTCAGTTGGCGCTTGGCGCGCTGGGGATCACGCTGATTTTCTCGATCCTGCGTTTCGCCCATTTCGCGCATGGCGACACGATGGCGCTGGGGACAGCGGCTGTGATCGGGGGCACGCTGTTTTTGCAAGCGCGCGGTGCGTCGATCGACCCGCTGCCCACGGCGCTGCTAGCCATCCCGTTCGGCATTCTGATCATGGCGGCCTATATGCTCGTGACGGATCGACTGGTCTATCGGTATTATCGCCGCGTCAAGGCCAAGCCGATGATCTTCGTCATGGCCTCGCTCGGGGTGATGTTTGTCACCAATGGCGTGACGCGGCTGTTCATGGGGACAGGCGAGACGCGTTTCGAAGATGGCCAGCGCTTCATCTTCACCGTGCGTGAATTCCGCGAGTTCACGGGCCTTGCCGAAGGGTTGGCACTGCGCTCATCGCAGGCAATCACCATTATCGTGGCCCTGATCGCGATGGGCGTGCTGTTCTGGTTTCTCAATCGCACGCGCGCGGGCAAATCCATGCGCGCCTATTCCGACAATGAGGATCTGGCGCTCTTGTCCGGTATCAATCCCGAGCGCGTTGTCACCATCACATGGGTGATCACTGCGATCCTTCTCGTGCTGGCAGGCACGCTGTATGGGCTCGACAAGGGCTTCCGCCCCTTCAATTATTTCCAATTGTTATTGCCGATGTTCGCGGCCGCAATCCTTGGTGGGCTGGGCTCGCCGCTGGGCGCGATTGTCGGGGCCTATGTGGTGGCTTTCGCCGAGCTGGGGATCACCTTCGCCTGGCGACGCGTGCTGAGCTATCTCGCGCCAGAAGGCATGGAACCCAGCTCGATGATGCAGCTTCTGCCCGTCGATTACAAATTCGCGGTGACTTTCGCGATCCTTGTGATCGTGCTCTTGTTCCGTCCGACCGGCATCTTCAAGGGGAAAGTGATATGAGCCTGACCGCCCGTGATCTGGGCCTGTTCGCTGGCATGTTCGCAGTGCTGGCCATGGTCGCCATGTTCCAGAGCCCGCAGCTGGCAATCACGATCCTGAACATGAGCCTGATCTCGGCGATCATGGCCTTGGGCGTGAATATGCAATGGGGCTATGCGGGTCTGTTCAATGTGGGGATCATGGGGTTCACG
This sequence comes from Natronohydrobacter sp., assembly GCA_007123015.1. GTDB lineage: Bacteria > Pseudomonadota > Alphaproteobacteria > Rhodobacterales > Rhodobacteraceae > Roseinatronobacter. Next base: position 17,881 of record SKSL01000206.1, read on the forward strand.
GCGGTCGGTGGTCTGGCAGTTGTGCTGGTAGCCCAACCGCCTGTGCCAGAGGCCTGGGCGGCAGGGGGGTTGGGCATCCTGCTGGGGCTGATGCTGGGGGTTGCCACGATTCTCGCTGCTATTCTGGTCTATAAGCGCTTGGCACCAAGCAAATTACGGGGGCTGGCGATTTTTGCGGTGCTCGTCGTCGGTTGGTTTGTCACCAGTCAGGTCTTTGGTCCGGCGAAACAGGCTGTCCAAGCTGTGAACCCCGCTGCCGAAGGGTTTCTGGGCGGGGCAGGTCTGCCGGTCATTCTGGCCTGGCCTGTGGGCGCAGTTTTTGCAGCCGGGGTGGCTTGGCTTGTGGGAAAGGTCAGCCTGGGGCTGCGCGCTGATTATCTGGCCATCGCGACACTGGGAATTTCCGAAATCGTGATCGCCGTTTTGAAACATGAGCGCTGGCTGGCGCGCGGTGTGAACAATGTGACCGGGATCGAGCGGCCTGTCGCCCGGCCAGTGGATTTGCAGCCTTTGCCCTGGGTGCAGTCGCTGGCCGATACTCTGGGCTGGAGTGTATCCCAAACGGCCAGTGTCGTCTCGGGGCTGGGCTATGCGGCGCTGTTCACACTGGTTCTGGCGCTGCTGATCTGGCTGGCAGAACGTGCGCTGAACTCGCCTTGGGGGCGGATGATGCGGGCTATTCGCGACAATGAAGTCTCGGCCCGCGCCATGGGCAAGGATGTCACGCGCCGCCATCTGATGATCTTCATCCTTGGCTCGGCGGTCTGCGGTCTGGCGGGCGCGATGATGGTGTCGATGGATGGTCAGTTGACACCGGGCAGCTACGAGCCCTTGCGCTTCACTTTCCTGATCTGGGTGATGGTGATCGTGGGCGGATCAGGCAATAACTGGGGCGCTGTGCTGGGGGCCTTCGTGATCTGGTTCCTCTGGGTGCAGGTGGAACCGGCGGGGCGCTGGTTGATGGACACGCTCACCGCAGGCATGAATCCCGACTCACTCATCCGTCAGCGCATGATCGATTCGGCGGCCTATATGCGGTTGATGACAATGGGGGTCGCGCTGCTTCTGATCCTGCGCTTTGCGCCGCGCGGGCTGATTCCCGAACGCTAGGCCATGGCCTGCGCAATCCTGCTACCGGCTGCGGGGGCTTCGCAGCGTATGTGCGGGCGTGACAAGTTGTTGGAACCTGTCGCTGGTCAGCCTGTGTTGCGGGTAATGGCGCAACGGGCCTGTGCGGCAAGTCCATGGGTGGCGGTTGCCTTGCGCCCCGATGACCCTGCGCGCTGCAAGACCGTTGCCGATCTGGATCTGAGCTTGCTGGAAGTTCCTGATGCGGCAGAAGGCATGGCCGCCGCACTCCGCGCCAGTGCGCATTGGGCCATGTCCCAGCCAGTCGAGGCGATGATGATCGCCCTACCCGATATGCCCGAGATCACAGCCGGGGACATGCGCGCGCTCATCGCGGCGCAGGCCCGCGACCCGGAACGGCCCCTGCGCGCCTGTGATGCCGCGCAACGCATGGGGCATCCGGTCGTCCTGCCGCGCGCGCTGTTCCCGGCCATGCAACGGCTTTGCGGCGATATGGGCGCGCGCAGTCTGTTGCAGGCGCATCCGCCGCGACTGCATCCGCTGCCGGGGTCCCGCGCGCTCAGGGATCTGGATACGCCTGAAGATTGGGCAGAATGGCGCCGCCGGTCCTGCTGACCCGGCCTTGGGGCTGGCCTGTGGCCGTCAGACTTGCTATCGATGACCGGATTTCAAACGCGGCGCATCCTTGTGACACTTCAATTTGACCTGCTAATTCTCGGCTCTGGCCCAGCGGGCAGCGCTGCGGCGATCACAGCCGCGCGGGCCGGGCTTTCTGTAGCTCTGGTCGACAAATCGGCCTTCCCGCGCGACAAGCTTTGCGGTGGCGGGATCACAGGGCGCTCTGCCCGCTACATGACCGAGATTTTCGGCCTGCAGGCCGAACGTGATCTTTTTCTGCCCTCGACCCGGTTTCGCCTTACCTTCGAGGGGCGCTGCATCGGCGAAGAGCCCAAGGCCCCAGTTCTGCAAATGACCATGCGGCGCGAATTCGACGCAGAGCTTCACGCCCGCGCGGTTGCCGCAGGCGCGCAGGTCTTCGCGCCCGTGCGAGTGACGGCCATCGACCCAGACGCGCCTTCGGTAACGCTTGCGGACGGCCGCTGCCTGAGCGGGCGCGTGCTGATCGGGGCGGACGGGGCCAATAGTGCTGTGGCCCGCGCGCTCTATGGGCGGGCCTTCGACCCGGCCGAGATCGGCTTCGGGCTGGAGGTCGAGCTTGACCGCGACCTGACCGATGACAACACCACCGAAATCGACCTTGGGGCCGCGCAATGGGGCTATGGCTGGGTCTTTCCCAAGAATGGCTCGATCACTCTGGGTGTCGGCGGGGTGCATGCAAAGAACCCCGACATGAAGGCGCATTTCCGGAAGTATCTGGCGCTGCATGCCGCAAAGCTCGACCCGGAGCGCGTGAAATGCAAGGGTGCCTACCTGCCCTTCGGGGCCTATCGCAAGCAACCCGGGCGCGGATCCGTGCTGCTGGTGGGCGATGCGGCTGGTCTAGTGGATCCGATCACGGGCGAAGGCATTGCCTGGGCGATGAAATCCGGCCAGTTTGCGGGCGAAGCTGCAATCGACGCGCTGCACACCGGCAAGCCGGTCATGGCGGCTTATATGCGTCGCGTGCGGTATATCCACACGGAAATGGCCGCAGCCCGCCGCATTCGGGCGCTGATCTATTCGACCCCTGTGCGGCATTATTTTCCGCGCGCTGTCGAGCGTAACCCGTCCATGACCCGCAGTTACCTGAAGCTGCTGGCCGGTGAGATCGACTATGCGGATCTGGGGCATCGGGTGCTGTGGCGGATTGCCCGCCGCTTGGGCGGGTCGGTCTTGCGCCGTCCGGCCTGAGAAGGGCTTTGCGCGCGCCCGGACACAGTGTATAGCGCCGCCATGAGTGTGAACCCGCCCGATCTTCGCCCCGATCTTGCGCCCCGCGCGCGCCTGTCTGATGCGCCCCGCGCAGGCCAGCCGACCATTGGCATGGTCTCGCTTGGTTGCCCGAAAGCGCTGGTCGACAGTGAACGCATCCTGACCCGGCTGCGTGCGGAAGGCTACGGCATTAGTGCCGATTATGCGGGTGCAGATGCCGTGATCGTCAATACATGCGGGTTTCTCGACAGCGCGAAAGCCGAAAGCCTGGACGCGATTGGCGAGGCCCTGGCCGAGAATGGCCGTGTGATCGTGACTGGCTGTCTGGGGGCGGAACCCGAGTATATCACTGGCGCGCATCCGCGCGTTCTGGCGGTGACAGGGCCGCATCAATACGAACAGGTGCTTGATGCTGTGCATGTTGCAGTGCCGCCAAGCCCGGATCCCTTCATCGATCTGATGCCCGCGCCATCGGTCAGCCTGACACCGCGCCATTACAGTTACCTCAAGATATCCGAGGGTTGTAACCACAAGTGCAAGTTCTGCATCATCCCGGATATGCGCGGGAAGCTGGTCTCGCGCCCCGCCCATGCCGTGATCCGCGAGGCCGAAAAGCTGGTCGCGGCCGGGGTGAAGGAACTGCTGGTCATCTCTCAGGATACCTCTGCCTATGGTGTGGACATCAAACATGCCGAGGCCAAGGGCCACCGCGCCCATATCACCGACCTTGCGCGCGATCTGGGCTCTCTGGGCGCATGGGTGCGGCTGCATTACATCTACCCCTACCCCCATGTGCGCGATCTGATCCCGCTGATGGCGGATGGGCTGGTGCTGCCCTATCTGGATATCCCGTTCCAGCATTCCCACCCCGATGTTTTGCGGCGCATGGCGCGTCCGGCGGCGGGCGAAAAGACGCTGGAGCGCATCGCGGAATGGCGCAGCATCTGTCCCGATATCACCCTGCGCTCGACCTTCATCGTCGG
>SKSL01000049.1 GCA_007123015.1 Natronohydrobacter sp.
GCGCGCAGATCATTCAGCGCGGCCACGATGCGCGCATGCTCGTCGCTCACGATCCGCACTTCCAGCAGATCGATCCCGCGCTGGGTCAGCTCTCCGGCCAGATGGTGCATATTCGCGTCGCGCGTGCGCCCGGAAAGTATTTCATCTCCGATCACAAGCATGGCGGCGGTGGGGTTGGGCATGGAGATCACTCCTCTGAGACGCATGTCGCCAAGGTATAAACAGGCGCAGGCTGCTGTCCATGCCCCAGATCAGCGCGTTGAGCAGAGGTAAGGTGCGTGCTGAGCACGCACCTTACACGCGGTCGCGTAGTTTCTGCATCAAGCTATCGAGCAATTTCGAAGCGACAGGATCAGTGATCTGGCCCGTATCGTCAAATATCTTCGCGGGGCTTGCGATCAGCACTTCGGGGCCATTCAGCAAATCTGGCTGAAATGGCACCAGCATGAGCCGCAGCGCAGATTGTGTCCGTTCCCCGCCAGAGCGTCCGGCGGTCGCAGACATGATGGCCACGGGTTTGCCTTCCCAGGGTTGCCCATCCCGGCTGAGCCAGTCGAGCGCGTTCTTGAGAACTCCGGGCGGGTTCTTGTTATATTCCGGGCAGGCAATCACCACAGCATCTGCGGCGCGCACCTGCTCTTTCAGGTGCTGCACTTCCGCAGGCATGCCCTGTGCTTCGAGATCTTCATCGAACAGCGGCAAGCGCAGATCCCCTTCGACAAACTGTGCCGGGCCAAAGGCATCGCGGGCTGCCGCCATCAATTTCCGGTTCCACGAGTCGCGCCGCAGTGAGCCGCAGAGGCCGAGAAGTGTCGGGTCAGGCATGATATCTCCTTTTGATCATCGGGATACCAGCTATGCTTGTGAAAACGAAAGGCAATCGCACATGATATGTCCGGGCAAGATGGCAACAGGCAAGAGGAGGAAAGCGTGATGGCAGAGCGTCATGGTGGGCAAATTCTGGTGGATCAGTTGAAGGCGCAAGCTGTGCGCCGTGTCTTCTCGGTGCCGGGCGAGAGTTTTCTTGCAGCGCTTGACGGGCTCTACGAGTCCGGGATCGAGAATATTGTCTGCCGCCATGAAGGCGGGGCCTGCATGATGGCCGAAGCCCATGCCAAGCTGACCGGGCAGCCGGGAGTTGTCTTTGTCACGCGCGGCCCGGGGGCCACCAATGCATCAAGCGGGATCCATGTTGCGCGACAGGATTCGACCCCGTTGATTCTGTTCGTGGGCCAGATCGACAATCGCCATCGCGACCGAGAGGCGTTTCAGGAAGTCAATTATCGCGAATTCTTCAAACCCATCGCGAAATGGGCGGCCGAGATCGACCATACTGACCGGCTGCCGGAATATATCAGCCGCGCCTTTCATCAAGCGCGGTCTGGCCGCCCCGGCCCGGTTGTGCTGGCGCTGCCCGAAAACATCCTTTCGGCCCGCGCCGTTGTGCCCGATATTCCACCCGTGGCCCCGATGCCGCCCTCGGTTTGCAGTGAACAGATCGACGCAGTGCTGGATCTGCTGTGCAAGGCCGAGCGCCCGCTGGTCATTGCTGGCGGATCGGTCTGGTCCAGCGCTGCCGCGCAGGGTCTTGCGGAGTTCGCCGCCAGTTTTGGTCTGCCGGTCTGCGCCACCTTCCGCCGGATGGACCGGATCGACAATCGCCATCCGAATTACGCAGGCGATCTGGCTGTGGGGATGAACCCGAAACTTGCGCAGCGGATGCGCGACGCGGATTGCCTGCTGGTGCTGGGCGCAAGGCTGGGCGATATCGCAACGGGCAGCTATGCGCTGGTCACTCCGGCCGCCCCCGGCAAGACGATCATCCATATCCATCCTGACCCGGATGAATTGGGTCGCGTCTTTCGCCCGGATCTGGGCCTTGTTGCGCCTGCGGTCGATGTCATCGACCGGCTGTCACGCCGCGCAGCACAACCGCATCCCGATTGGGCAGACTGGACCTGGGCCGCGCGCGCGGATTACCTGGACTGGGTGCGTCCACGCGACACGCCCGGCGCAGTGCAGCTGGAACAGGTCATTCATCAACTGTCCGAAAGCCTGCCGGAAGATGCCATTGTCACCAATGGGGCCGGCAATTATGCGGCGTTCCTGCACCGCTACCTGCGCGCGCGCGCCTTTCCGGGGCATCTGGCACCGACATCCGGGTCGATGGGGTATGGCTTTCCCGCTGCCATCGCCGCGAAGTTGCAACACCCGGACCGCCCGGTGATCTGCTTTGCCGGTGATGGATGCTTTCAGATGACGTTGAACGAATTGTCCACGGCCCGGCAATATGGGGCAAATATCATCGTGATGGTGTGTAATAATGGCCAATATGGCACGATTCGGATGCATCAGGAAAAGACCTATCCGGGGCGCGTCAGTGGAACACAGATGTTCAACCCCGATTATGCAGCGCTCGCGCGCGCCTATGGGGCGCATGGCGAGCGGGTCGAGCGCACGGAGGCCTTCGCAGAGGCTTATGCGCGGGCCCTGGCCTCGGGTTTGCCAGCGGTGATCGAACTGGTGCTGGACCCTGATGCCTTGTCGCCCGGTCTGACACTCGAAGGGGCACGGGCCTTGGCGCAGTAAGCTTGGCCTTGGGGGGGCGAGGGCGCTGCCCTCGCGCTCCCGGAGTATTTGCAGCAAGAAAATGGCACAGCGGTGAGACGCGGTGGGCATCGCGCAGTGTCAGGTCTTTGGGTGCTGGCCATGTCCAGCGTGGGCGCTGCACCGATTTTGGTCCTGATCACGCCTGTCATTCAAGGGGATCAGATGAGGTTTCACTGGGGCGTGTATTGCAGGAATGTCACATGCGTTTCGCCATAGCGGCGCTGATCGCGCAGGGAAAAGCCGGGCTGCGGCAGTTGCGGGGCTGCCTCTTCCCAGACGATTGTCGCATCGGGCGCAAGCCAGCCGCCCGCACGGGCCGAGGCAAGTGCTGCTTGCCCCAGACCCTTGCCATAGGGCGGGTCAAGAAACAGCAGCGAGAAGCCTGCCGTGTGATTGGTGCCCAGATCTGTCGCATCGCGCCGATAGAGTTTGGTCACGCCCATGGCGCGCATCTTCTCGATATTCTGGCGCAACACTGCGCGGGCGGTCACACCGTCATCGACAAAGGTCACATGCGCCGCCCCCCGCGAAAGTGCTTCCAGCCCCAACGCGCCAGTGCCTGCAAAGAGGTCAAGCACCCGCGCGCCGTCGAGCGGCACATCAAGACTGTTGATCAGCAGGTTGAAGATCGCCTCGCGCACGCGGTCAGAAGTCGGCCGCAGATGGGCTTGCGCATCGCCTGCGCCGATATCGGCAAGTTTCAGCCCGCGCGCGCGGCCGCCGATGATCCTCATGGTTTCAGAAGCGCCTTGAGCTCTGTTGCGGGGTCAGCCAGCCGCGCGGGGTCGGGCGATTTGCCCTGTTCCAGCAGGCGCTTGCCGACCATGAAGGCGCGCGGATCATTGAGCGCATCAACCGCGATGAACCTGTCGCCTACGAAATACCAGTGGCTGCGCGTATCGCCGATGCGCGGGATCACACGGTCATAGCCCGTGTTCAGACCGGCGATCTGGAGTTTCAGATCATACTGGTCCGACCAGAACCACGGCACAGGCGCATACTCCTTACCCGCGTCCATGATGTTTTCTGCCACCAGTTCGGCCTGATCAATCGCGTTCTGCACTGATTCCAGCCGTAATTGCGCGCCGCGCCAGGGAAAAGAGGCGCAATCGCCTGCAGCCCAGATATGCGTGTCTGATGTGCGCCCCTGCGCGTCGGTCCGGATCCCATTCTCGATCCGCAGCCCGGCGGCTTCGGCCAGGGCTGTCTGCGGCACGATCCCAATGCCTGCGATCACGAAATCCGCAACCAGCCGCCTGCCATCGCTCAGCGTGACGGCTTCGACCCGCTCTGCCCCTTCGATCTGTTTCAGGCCTGTTGCCTCCAGAATCCTGACCCCATGCGCTTGATGCAGCGCGCGAATCGCGTCGGCGGTTTCGGCGGCGGCCACGCGTTGCAGGATGCGCGGGGCCATTTCCAGCACAGTGACATCCAGCCCCTTTTTCGCCGCCACCGCCGCCGCTTCCAGCCCGATATAGCCGCCGCCCACGATCACCGCGCGCGCGCCGCGCTGAAATCTGGGGCCCATCGCATCGGCATCGGCCAGATCGCGCACCAGATGCACGCCTTCCAGCTGGCCGCCGATCTGCGCAGGCAACTGGCGCGGCACCGACCCTGTCGTCAGCGCAAGGGCATCGTAGGGCAGAGTATCAGTGCCAAGCGTGATCCTGCGCGCGACAGGATCAATCGCAGTGACAGGCTGGCCAAGGCGCAGGTCGATCTTCTGGTCGGCATAGAAGCTCTCGGGGCGCAGGAACAACCGCTCGAGTGCCATTTCGCCCAGCAGATAGGCTTTCGACAGGGGCGGGCGCTGGTAGGGCAGGACAGGCTCTGCACCGATCAGGGTGATCTGCCCCGAAAAGCCCAGATTGCGCAGTTTCGCCACCAGCGACGCCCCGGCCTGCCCGGCCCCGATCACGACAATTCTGTTCATCTGCGCGCTTCCCCTCTGGCTTCGCGCTGCTGCGAAGCTATCTTGCTCACACAACTAGACTCAAGACACCGAGGAGCCAAGCATGCCAATTACGACCGGGGACAAACTGCCAGAGGCCAGCTTTTCACGCATGGGCGCAGACGGGCCCGAGCAGGTCGCGCTATCAAGCCTGACCGCAGGCCGCAAAGTGGTCATTTTCGCAGTGCCGGGGGCCTACACACCGACTTGTCATTCGGCGCATGTGCCAAGCTTCATCCGCACGATAGGCGATTTTGCGGCGAAGAACGTGGATGAGATCATCTGTATCTCGGTCAATGATCCTTTTGTGATGAAAGCCTGGGGCGCTGATACGGGCGCAGCAGAGGCCGGTATCACGATGCTGGCCGATGGCGCCGGGGAATTCACCAAAGCCATCGGCATGGATTTCGATGCCCCGCCGGTCGGCTTGATGGGGCGGTCGAAGCGCTATGCGATGCTGGTCGAGGATGGCACAATCACGCTGCTGCATGTCGAGGAAAGCCCCGGCGTGTGCGAAGCTTCGGCTGGTGAGGCGTTGCTGGCGGCGATGTGATGGATGGTTGCGCGCTGACAGTGACGCTGGCCGGGTCTTTGGCAGAGGTCGCGGCCTCTGACTGGGATGCCTGCGCCAATCCTGACAGCGCGCAGCCCGCGCTTGATCCGTTCACGACCTACAGGTTTCTGCGGGCACTGGAACTGTCGCGCTCGGTCGGGACCGGCACCGGGTGGGAACCGCGCTATCTGCTGGTGCATCAGGGCGACCGGCTGATCGCTTGTGCGCCGATGTATGTGAAGTCGCACAGCCAGGGCGAATATATCTTCGATCATGCTTTCGCGCAGGCCTATGCGCGGGCCGGGGGGCGCTATTATCCGAAGCTGCAAGTGGCCGCCCCCTTCACGCCCGCCACCGGGCGGCGTTTTCTATGCCGCGCAGGGTTTGAAGACACGGGCATAGGCGCGATCCTGCAAGGGATGCGGCAGATCGCGCAGGACAATCAGCTGTCCTCGGCGCATGTGACCTTCTGCACGCGGGTCGAGGCAGAGCGCGCGGCCGAACAAGGCTGGCTGCACCGTGTAACCGAGCAGTTCCATTGGGAAAATCCGGGCTATCAGTGTTTTGATGATTTTCTGGGGGCACTTTCGTCGCGCAAGCGCAAGGCCATCCGCAAGGAGCGCAAGACCGCGCAAAGTTTCGGTGGCACGATCCGCGCCCTGAGCGGTGATGATCTGCGTCCGGACCATTGGGATGCGTTCTGGGAGTTCTATCAGGACACGGGCGCGCGCAAATGGGGCACACCCTATCTGACCCGGCGTTTCTTCGACGAAGTGCAAGCGCATCTGCGCAGTGACGCGCTTCTGGTGCTGGCCGAGCGTGACGGGCAACCTGTGGCCGGGGCGTTGAATTTCATCGGTCGCGAGACCCTGTTCGGGCGCTACTGGGGCTGCATCGAGGACCATCCCTGCCTGCATTTCGAGCTGTGCTATTATCAGGCGATGGATTTTGCGATTGCGCGCGGGATCGCGCGGGTCGAGGCTGGGGCGCAAGGGACGCATAAGCTGGCGCGGGGCTATCTGCCTTCTGAAGTGCATTCGCTGCACTATTTCCCGGAGAGCGGCTTTCACAGTGCTGTCGCGCGCTATATCGATCAAGAACGTCGTGCCATCGCGCATGAGATGGATGTGATGGCAGATTATGCGCCGTTCCGCAAAAGTGATGGAGGACAGGATGGCTGAGAAACTGACAGACCGCAGCGTGCTTGAACCGCTGCTGAGCAATGGTTGGGCGCTGGATGCCGCGCGTGATGCCATCGCCAAGGATTTTGTCTTTGCGGATTTCAACGAGGCCTTTGGCTGGATGACGCGGACGGCGCTGGTGGCCGAGAAGATGGACCATCATCCGGAATGGTTCAATGTGTATAAAACAGTCAAGGTGACTCTGACGACGCATGATGCAGGTGGATTGTCGGACCTGGATGTGACCCTGGCGCGCAAGATGGATGCACTGGCGGGATAACTGGCCAGGCGCAGAGCTGGTTGACCCGGCGCCACGCGCACACGCGCTTTTCCACTGGTTCAGGGGCGCGAAACCCCGTATCGCCGCGTCATGACCTATCCTGTCTTTCTTGCCTGCCTTCCGGGGCTGGAGCCTGTGCTGGCAAATGAGGCCTGCGCCTTGGGCTTCGCGAATCCGCGCCCGGTGCCGGGCGGCGTCGAGACTTCGGGCGACTGGCCGGAGATCTGGCGCGCGAACCTGCTGCTGCGCACTGCAAGCCGTGTTCTTGTGCGTATCGGCAGTTTTCGGGCAATGCATCTGGCGCAGCTGGACAAACGCGCACGCAAGTTTCCATGGGGGGAAGTGCTGCGGGCAGATATTCCGATACGGATTGATGTGACCTGCATCCGGTCGCGAATCTATCATCAGAAAGCGGCTGCCGAACGCATTGGCCGCGCCATAACAGAGACGCTTGGCACACCCGTCGCTCAGGATGCGCCCTTGCGTCTGATGGCGCGGATCGAGGATGATCTGGTGACGTTCTCGTTCGATACCTCAGGGGAGGGGCTGCACAAACGCGGCCACAAGCAGGCGACAGGCAAGGCCCCGCTGCGCGAGACCATGGCCGCGGCCTTTCTGATGCAGATGGGGTTTGATGGCAGCCAGCCCGTGATTGATCCGATGTGCGGATCAGGCAGTTTCGTAATCGAGGCCGCCGAGATCGCGCTGGGCCTTGCGCCGGGCCGGTCCCGGGCCTTTGCTTTCGAGCATCTGGCAGGGTTTGACGCAGCAGCTTTGGTCCCGCTGCGGGCTGTCCCGGCCCGCGACTTGCCGCAGCATTTCTTCGGCTATGACCGCGATCAGGGCGCAGTGCAGGGGGCGACCGAGAATGCCGCGCGGGCTGGTGTTTCTGCTGTGACCCGTTTCGTGTGCCAGCCGATCAGCGCGCTGCAGCGGCCCGATACGCCACCGGGCCTGATCATGGTGAATCCACCTTACGGGGCAAGGATAGGCAATCCGAAATTGCTTTACGGGCTTTATGCCACTCTGGGGGCAGTCTTGAAGGCGCGCTTTTCAGAATGGCGGGTTGGGCTGGTCACCTCTGAGAAGAAACTCGCGCATACGACCGGGCTGCCTTTTGTATCAGGGCCACTGGTGCCGCATGGTGGGCTGAGGGTGCAGTTGCATATGACGCCGCCCCTGTGACGGACCTCAGGTAGGGTGCGTGCTCAGCACGCACCCTACTCGGGCGGCGCGTCGGGGTCTGGTCGCCCGACCCCCATGAAAAGCCGCTTCAGGGGCAGCGCCCAGACGATGCCAAGGACGATGTAGATCAGCAGTTCCATCACAAAGGGCGGACGATCGAACAATGCGATCACATTGACCGTCACCACGATATAGAGCGGCAAGGCCACAACAAGCGCAAAGATCGCCCAGCGTTTTCTGGCTTTGTAAGAGAGTGTCATCAATCTGCAAACGGGTCCGTTACTAAAATCGTGTCATCGCGTTCTGGTGAAGTGGAAAGTAGCGCGACAGGACATTCGATCAACTCTTCCACACGACGGACATATTTGATCGCATTGGCAGGCAGTTGCGCCCAGGATCGCGCACCTTCGGTCGATTCGCTCCAGCCTGGTAATTCTTCATAGATCGGCTTGCAGCGTGCCTGAGCATCTGCTGCAGTTGGCAGATAATCCAGCCGTTGCCCATCCAGATCATAGCCAACACAGATTTTCAGCACGTCGAACCCGTCCAGAACATCGAGCTTGGTCAGCGCGATCCCCGTCACCCCGGAAGTGGCACAGGTCTGGCGCAACAGGCAGGCATCAAACCACCCGCAGCGCCGCTTACGCCCGGTCGTGGTGCCGAATTCATGCCCGCGCGTGCCCAGCCGTTCGCCATCCGCATCATCAAGCTCAGTGGGAAATGGCCCTTCGCCCACGCGGGTTGTATAGGCTTTCACGATGCCGAGGACAAAATCCACAGCGCCGGGTCCAATGCCCACCCCGGTTGCCGCTTGACCGGCAATCACATTAGAGGAGGTGACAAACGGATAGGTCCCGAAATCCACATCCAGTAGCGCGCCCTGCGCGCCCTCAAACAGGATGCGTTTGCCCGCCTTGCGTTTGTCATTCAGCACTTTCCAGACTGGCGCAGCATAGGGCAGAATTTGCGGGGCCAAGGCGCGCAGCCGCGTAAGCAGGTCATCGCGGTTGATCGCCTCCAGCCCCAACCCCGCGCGCAGGGCATTGTGATGCACAAGCGCCCGGTCTACACGCGTGCACAATGTGGCGTCATCGGCCAGATCGGCTACCCGGATGACCCTGCGCCCGACCTTGTCCTCATAAGCGGGCCCGATCCCGCGCCCGGTAGTGCCGATCTTGGCCACGGAATTCTGTGCCTCGCGCGCCCGGTCCAATTCACCGTGGAAGGGCAGGATCAGGGGCGTGTTCTCGGCGATCATGAGTGTCTCGGGGGTGATCTCGACACCTTGTGCGCGGATGGTCTCGATCTCCGCCAGCAGATGCCAGGGATCGAGCACCACACCATTGCCGATGACCGACAGCTTGCCGCCGCGCACAACGCCCGAGGGCAGCGCGTGCAGCTTGTAGACTTTGCCATCGATGACCAGTGTGTGCCCGGCATTATGGCCGCCCTGAAACCGCGCCACCACATCCGCGCGTTCCGAGAGCCAGTCCACGATCTTGCCCTTCCCCTCGTCGCCCCATTGTGCGCCGACAACAACGACATTGGCCATCCTGCATCCTTTTCGCGAAACTGCAATCCGGCGGCCCTTCTACCCTCAGTGGGCACAGGGCGAAAGCCGAAAGCGCAGGACATCGCCTGCAGGGCGCACGGAAACAGGGGTTGCGGCATCGCCGCACAGCGCCTAAGTAGTCGCCAAGGTCGAAAGGCAGGGTCCCTGATGCAGAATGTCATTCTGATTGTCCACCTCTTGCTCGCGCTGGTCTTGATCGGTGTCGTGCTCTTGCAGCGCTCCGAAGGGGGTGGGCTGGGTATTGGCGGCGGCGATGGCAATCCAAGCGCAGGCCGTCCGCCGCTGACAGCTATGGCGAAGCTGACCTGGGTGTTGGCGACAGCCTTCATCATCACGTCACTGACGTTGACCATCATAGCGGCGCAGCAATCCGCAACGACCTCGGTGCTCGACCGTATGGGCGTGCCAACGCCCGAAACTGCGCCTGCGGCCCCCAGCCTGCCCGCAGGCGACAGCTTGCTGCCTCCCTCGATCGCAGATGATACATTGGCCCCGCCACCGGTCGATTGATCCGTCAAACTGGCGGGATTTGGACAGGCTGTCCGGTCCTGTATTGCAGTTCACCTGATTCTCAACTACCGCTCGACCCCCGTGATGGGGGCCGCGTGAGCGTTGCGCCTTGAGCACGTCGCGCAGTCACGGGAGACCTTCATGGCACGGTATATCTTCATCACAGGTGGTGTGGTGTCATCGCTTGGCAAAGGGCTGGCCTCTGCAGCACTGGGCGCGCTCTTGCAAGCCCGCGGCTTCACAGTGCGGCTGCGCAAACTCGATCCCTATCTGAATGTCGATCCCGGCACGATGTCGCCCTTTGAGCATGGCGAGGTCTTTGTCACGGATGACGGTGCGGAAACCGATCTGGACCTGGGCCATTACGAGCGCTTCACAGGCGTTGCCGCGCGCAAGACCGACTCTGTGTCTTCCGGGCGGATCTATTCCAATGTGCTCGAAAAAGAGCGGCGCGGTGATTATCTGGGCAAGACCATTCAGGTGATCCCGCATGTCACCAATGAGATCAAGGATTTCCTGGCCATCGGCGAGGATGAGGTCGATTTCATGCTCTGCGAGATCGGCGGAACGGTCGGCGATATCGAGGGCCTGCCGTTTTTCGAGGCGATCCGCCAATTCAGTCATGAACGCGCGCGCGGGCAGTGCATTTTCATGCATCTGACCCTGCTGCCCTATCTTGCGGCCAGCGGTGAGTTGAAAACCAAGCCCACGCAGCATTCGGTCAAGGAATTGCAATCCATCGGGATCGCGCCCGATGTGCTGGTCTGCCGTTCCGAGCAACCCATCCCTGAAAAAGAGCGCCAGAAGATTGCGCTGTTCTGCAATGTGCGCCCGGAAGCCGTGATCCCGGCTTACGATCTGTCCTCGATCTATGAAGCGCCACTGGCCTATCATGCAGCAGGGCTGGATCAGGCGGTGCTTGATGCGTTTGACATCAATCCGGCCCCGCGTCCCAATCTGGCGCGCTGGGAAGATGTGAAAGACCGCCTGAAAAACCCCGAAGGCAAAGTGCGCATCGCCATCGTCGGGAAATATGTCCAGCTTGAAGATGCCTATAAGTCGATCAAGGAAGCGCTGGTCCATGGCGGTATCGCCAATCGGGTGAAAGTTCAGGTCGAATGGATCGACGCCAGCGTGTTCGACAAGGCCGACCCCGTGCCGCATCTGGAGCATTTCCACGCGATTCTTGTTCCCGGCGGCTTTGGCGAACGGGGGACCGAGGGCAAGATCCGTGCCGCCACCTATGCGCGCCAGAAGCGGATCCCGTATTTCGGCATCTGTCTGGGGATGCAGATGGCCGTGATTGAGGCGGCGCGCAACATGGCTGATATCACGGATGCCGGGTCCGAGGAATTCGACCATGAGGCCGGTCAGAAGCGGTTTACGCCAGTGGTCTATCACCTGAAGGAATGGGTGCAGGGTAACCACAAGGTCGAGCGCCGTTTGGGGGATGACAAGGGCGGCACGATGCGGCTGGGGGCCTACTCGGCCACGCTGAGCGAAGGGTCACGCGTGGCGCAGATCTATGGCAGCACGCGGATCGAGGAACGCCATCGCCACCGCTATGAAGTCGATACGCGCTTTCGCGAGGCGCTTGAAGATCAGGGGCTGATCTTCTCTGGCATGTCCCCCGATGGCAAGCTGCCCGAGATTGTCGAGCACAAGGACCATCCCTGGTTCATCGGGGTGCAGTTCCACCCGGAACTGAAATCCAAACCTTTCGACCCGCACCCGCTTTTCGCCGATTTCGTGCGTGCAGCGGTCGAGGTGTCGCGGCTGGTATAAGCGCCTTTGGTCGCTGGCAGACCGGGATTTGTCGGCAGCGATCAAGCGTGTGAAGCGGATTTCTGCGACCCTGCGCCAATGGATGATGCGCCGCCACAGCTTAACCTCGCGGATTGCCCGGCATGGGGCTATCTGTTGCGAGATTTTCTGGATATGTACCGTGCGATCCCTGCGGGTGGCAGCACGGCCATACGCGCGCATCAGCGCCTTGTGCGTGAAAAGATCACCACTGTCCTGCGCCGCAACCCGCCCATGCGCACGACGGATGGCGCGCACAAACCGGTGACCGCGCATCTGCAGCGTGCGCTTGATCAGGGCCGGTCTGGCATGATGAGCCGCGTGATCCGCAGCATTGACGGGCTCTCGGTGCAGTTCTCGTGGCAATATGGCTATGAGAAAGTGCCGCGCGGGCTGGATCGAAAATTCGCCTATGCCGAACTTGTCGGACCAACCGGGCCCGTGGCCAGTGACGAGATCATTCTGGGGCTGGTCCTGTTCGCGCCCGGCTGCATCTATCCCAATCATGCCCATGACGGGATTACAGAAAGCTATATCTGCCTGTCCGGCGCCATGTCTCAGAATGATCAGGGGGTCTATGTGCCCGGCTCGATGATCTTCAACCCGCCAGGGCAGATGCACCGGATCACCGTGGCCGATCTGGAGCCGTCCTTGCTGGCCTATGCATGGCTGGGGCCGAGCGAAAAGCTTGGTGCGCAGAAGATGATGTTCACGCGAAAACCACGCAAATCTGTAGGTTGAGCTGCGTCTTCACGGCCAGAGAGCCACAGCAATACCCATTGCAAGCAGGACCATTGCGCGCGCGTAAACCTGCAGCCCGCGCTGCACGTCCGCAGCACCGGGGTCGCGTGCCGCTGCATTGACCCAAGGCTCTGGCGTGATCCCTGACCCATAGGCGCGCGGCCCGGACAGGCGCACATCCAGCGCCCCTGCCATTGCGGATTCTGGCCAACCTGCATTGGGCGAGCGGTGCTGGGGCGCATCGCGCCACATGCAAGCCCATGCTGCGCGCCTTGCCCCGACCAGAGCAAAGATCAAGCCAGTCAGCCGAGCCGGAATCAGGTTCACCAGATCATCCACCCGCGCCGAGGCCCAGCCGAAATCCCGATACCGTTCCGAGCGATGGCCGATCATCGAATCCAGCGTGTTGATCGCCTTATAGGCTGCAATACCGGGCAATCCGAGCAAGGCGCCCCAGAAGATTGGTGCAACGATCCCGTCAGAGGTATTTTCGGCCAGACTTTCCAGCGCGGCCCGGGCGACCCCGGCCTCGTCCAGCTGGGTTACATCACGCCCGACGATCATCGCCACAGCCCTGCGCCCGGCGTCCAGATCACCTGCGGCCAAGGGGCGCGCGACATCTGCGACATGATCATGCATCGCGCGCAGCGCGACCAGCGGCCAGGCGAGGATGCCGCCCAGAACAACCCCTGCCCAGCCATCTGGCAGGACAACTTGCAAAGCCGCCCCAAGGCTTGTGGCCAGACCAGTGACGACCAGCAAAAGAAGCACGCCTTTTGCCCTGCGCGCGCCATGGTTCCAGCGGTGTTCCAGCCCGGAAATCAGCGCACCCAACCATGTGACCGGATGCCCGATGCGCGCATAAAGCCAGTTCGGCCAGCCGATCAGCAGATCGAGCGCAAGTGCGATCAGCATCATCGCTGCAAAGTTCATCGCAGACCTGCCCGCAGATATCTGACATGACGCCAGCCCGCAGCGCGCAGATGCGCCGCTGCGTCGGGCGGGGCGTGGCCGGGGGCAAAGATCAGCCCGCGCGCGGCCCCCGTATGCGCGATCACATAGCCCAGCGCGCCTAATTCCTGCGCCAAGGCTTGCGTGGGGTCAGCTTTGGGTCCGCGCATCAGCAGACAGCGCCGCGCGCTTTCCGTGGCAAGCTGCGCAAAATCAGCCAGGTCGCGCGTGCGCGACCAAAGGTCGATCAGATCCCCGATATCGGGAAAATCCGCATCCTGCGGATCTGTCCTCAGGGCGGGCCCCCAGAAGCCGCCGAGCAGCGTGCAGCGGGGCAGGGCTGGCATGGGCCCAAGCTTCTCGCCAATCCGCGAGGCCCAGAGCATTTGCTCTGGTGCAGAAAACATCAACGGATCACTTGCGCCTTCATGGGCGATGCAGGCATGCGCTAGCGCCTCGGGTGGCCCTTGCCATCCGGCCAGCCGCGCAAGGGCGACAAGCCGCGCTGTGGACATTCCGCAGCCCATCCCCGGCGCAACCCCGGCGCGCAAGTTCACGCGGCCCGGCAGGGTCAGGCCAAGCCGCCCCAAGAACTGGCGCGCGGCGCGCGGGGCCATGCCCTGGATGCGCTGCGGGCCAGGCAGCGCCCGCCCGCGCAGCGCAACATCAGGGCAGGCCAGTGTCACCAGCGCCACGGGTCCGGCAGGCCCGTTGCGCCCTTGCAGCCATTCCCCGAAATGCCCGGTGACTGTGACCTGCATCATGCCAACACATTCACGCAGCTGATCGACCAGCCGTGACCAGGCAGAAAGCGCAATTCGGTCAGTGAGAGCGGGGCAATCTCGAAGATCAGCGCGCCCGGCACTGTGTCGAGGGCCAAGCCCAGAGCCGCGCGGATCACGCCTGCATGAGCGATGACCACAGCGTCACCAGCGCCCGCGATCTGCTCCAGCGCTGGGGTGACCCGCGTATACAGATCCGCGAAACTCTCACCCTGCGGTGGTCTATGGCTGGCCAGCGCAGCACGGTCCAGCGCCCCCAGATCAGGAAGCGCGTCGAAAGCCATGCCTTCCCATGCGCCGAAATCCTGTTCCCATAACCGCGCGTCCAGGGTGATGTCCCGCCCCGGACGCAGGGCGTCTGCCGTCTGCCTGCAGCGCAGCGCCGGGCTGCACCAGGTTCGGACTGTGGTAGCAACGCGGTCTTGTAACCGTGCGATTGCGGCGCTGTCGGACAGGTCTGCCGCAACATCGCGGCGACCTGTCAAAGCGCCACCATGCAGCGCAGGGGCATGGCGGATCAGGCGCAGATATGCGGATGGGGGCATGCGCTTTCTCCTTGATGCCTGCGCCTCTTATCTGCTTTACGAAATCGGAACGGGCAAGGGGCAGCATGGCACAGATCCTGCTTTACATCGGCGGCGCACGGTCGGGCAAAAGCCGCCTGGCCGAGGCACGCACGCTCGCGCTCGGCCAGCCTGCAACCTATATTGCAACAGCCGAGGCCCGGGATGCCGAAATGGCAGACCGGATTGTTGCGCATCAGGCTCGTCGCGGTCCGGAATGGCGCACAGTTTCCGCCCCGATGGATTTGCATGCCGCGCTTTGCGCCACGGATGGCAGCCCACGCCTGATCGACTGCCTTACGCTTTGGCTGACCAATCTTATGCTGGCCGAGCGTGACTGGCGCCATGCTGCGCAAGAACTGCTCGCGCTGGTGCAGCGTCAGTCCGCGCCCGTTATTTGTGTCAGTAATGAGCTTGGGTGCGGGATCGTTCCCGACAACCCGCTGGCCCGGCGTTTTCGTGATGCGCAGGGTTGGCTGAATCAAACCGTGGCGGCTGCAGCGGATGAGGTGCATTTTGTGGCAGCTGGCCTGACGCTGAGGATGAAATGAATGGAAATCGCCACACTTTCGCAAATCGCTGCACTGGCGGCTGCTCTGCCCGAAATTGACAAGGCAGCGCGGAGTGCGGCGCTGGCGCGTCAGGACAGCCTGACCAAACCGCCGGGGTCGCTGGGTCGGCTGGAAGAGTTGGCGATCTTCATGGCGGGCTGGCAGGCGCAGGAGCGCCCGCAGATCGAATACGCACAAGCGCTTGTTTTTGCTGGAAATCACGGCATTTGCGCGCAAGGGGTGAACCCCTTCCCGCAGGGTGTGACTGCGCAGATGGTGGCGAACTTCGAGGCGGGCGGTGCTGCGATCAATCAGCTTTGTGCCGTGAGCGGTGCTGACTTGCAGGTCGTAGCGTTGGAACTGGACCAGCCGACTGTGGATTTCACCACAGGTCCTGCCATGACCGAGGCCGAGACCTTGTCGGCGATCACGCGCGGGGCGCAAGCTGTGGATGGGCAAGCGGATGTGCTGATCCTTGGGGAAATGGGGATCGGGAATTCGACTGTTGCTGCGGCTTTGGCAGCTGCCTTGTTTGGTGGCAGTGCTGCAGAATGGGTCGGACCCGGCACAGGATCAGATGCAGCCGGGATCGCGCGCAAGATTGCGGCCATCGAGGCTGGCCTGCGCCGACACGCGGGCTTGGCACCGATGCAGGTCTTGGCGGCGCTGGGTGGGCGTGAGCAGGCGGCGATCTGTGGCGCTGTGCTGGCCGCACGGGCAAATCGGATCCCCGTGATCCTGGACGGGTTCATCTGCACGGCTGCTGCGGCCTGTCTGCATGCAGCAGATCCCCGTTTCCTGACGCATTGTCTGGTTGGTCACGCTTCGGCAGAGCCTGGCCATCGGCGCTTGCTGGCCGCATTGGGACAGAAGCCGGTTCTCGATTTTGACATGCGGCTTGGCGAAGGCTCTGGTGCGGCGCTGGCGCTGGGCATCCTGCGCGCCGCGCTGGCCTGTCATGACGGGATGGCGACGTTTGCCGAGGCGGGGGTCGCGGAGGGATGATCCGCGCCCGTTTGGCAGAGGCGCAACTCGCGCTGATGCTGCTGACCCGTCTGCCTGCGGGCAGGCTCGGGGGGCCAATCCCTGGGCTCGGGGCCAGCGCCTGGGCCTTTCCACTGGCCGGTCTGGCGGTTGGGGCGGGGGCTGCGGGGGGGTTCTGGGTGGCAGCATCATTCTTGCCGCTCGGCCTTGCGGCCCTGGTTGCGTTGGCCGCGCAAATCGCCTTGACAGGTGCGCTGCATGAAGACGGTCTGGCGGATTGTGCCGATGGTTTCTGGGGCGGGCATACAAGCGACAGACGCCTTGAGATCATGCGCGATTCGCGCATCGGAAGCTATGGGGTTCTGGCGCTGATCCTGTCGGTCCTGCTGCGCTGGCAGGCCTTGGTGATCCTTGCAGAGCAGAGTTTCGCCGCAGCGTTGATCGCGCTGGTTACAATCGCGATGCTGAGCCGCATCGCGCCTGTGCTGTTGCTGGCCTTTATGCCGCCCGCGCGGTCTGATGGGCTGGGCCATGCTGCGCAAGCTGTTGCTTGGCCGGTGCTGGTGGCATCAGTCTTGATCGCGCTCGGGCCAGGACTGTTGGCCGCAGGGTCCGTTTTCCATCTGGCGTTGATCGTTGGCGGGCAACTTCTTGTTGTCATGACACTGGCCAGATTGGCGCAACGGTGGATCGGGGGACAAACAGGTGATGTGCTGGGCGCCGGTCAACAGTTGGCGGAAATTGCCGGGCTTCTTGTCTTCGTCGCGCTGATTTGAGCATAGGCTGGTCTGCCTTGGGGCTGGTAGGCCCCTACGGGTCCCAATCCCCGACAGGCCAGCCCGACCAGCTTCTGTCGGTTTCGCGTCACTCAGGTCAGCAAGCCGTCTATCACTGGCCCGCGCCCAATCCCTTTCAGGCGCTGCGGCCTTCTTGTATCGTCCTGCGCCCGGTCGGTTTTTCCCGCTGTGTGACCGCCCAACCCGATGGCGGTCAACTCTGGAAGCCTGTCGCGTTCACGCGACAGGCTCTAACCGGCCATTTCTGCCAGCAGTTGCGCATTCCCGCCCGATGCTGTCGTGTCCACGCAAAGATGGCGCTCATACGCGACATGGCCTGTATCCGGCAAGTCGGTGATCAGAGGCAGGATCGGGCCATCCTGCTGTGCAAGCTGTTGTGCAATCGCGCGGGCCTGCGTCTCGAGGCCCCAGAAGATCACGCCTGAAATGCCTTCAAGGTGCTCTGGCAACGCGTCTGCAATCCGTGCCTGACCCCCAAGTGCCCGGACAGCTTGTGCTTGTGCTTCGGCCATCTCTTGCCCTGGCCCAAGGCAAAGCAGCGGTGCGCGCGGTGCATGACGCAGGCGGTTCGATTCACCCGTGGGTCCGGGCATATCCTGCACCAGAGCCGGGGGTTCGGGCTGTCTGGTACCTTCGCGCGGCGCGCGTGTGAAGCGTTCCAGATAAAGCGGCCCGCCTGCTTTCGGGCCAGTGCCGGACAGGCCTTCGCCGCCAAAGGGCTGGCTGCCGACAATGGCGCCGATCTGGTTGCGGTTCACATAGGTGTTCCCGACCGAAACCCGCTCGACGACATGCTGCACGCGCGAATCGATCCGCGTGTGCAACCCGAAGGTCAGCCCGTAACCCGTCGCGTTGATCGCATCTATGACCTTGTCGATCTCATGCGCCTTGAAAGTGGCAAGATGCAGGACAGGCCCGAAAATCTCTTCTTCCAGCGCGGCGATCCCCGGCACCGAGAGCACCACAGGCGGCACGAAAATCCCGTCTTCAGGGCCACGCATGTCCTGCAGCACGCGCCCCTCATCGCGGGCCTTCGCGACATGCGCCTGGATCTTGTCGCGTGCAGCAATGTCGATCACTGGCCCGACATCGGTGGACAGATCCCATGGATTGCCAAGGCGCAATTCATCCATCGCGCCGAACAGCATCTTGCGGAACTCTTCTGCGACATCTTCCTGCACATAAAGGCAGCGCAGCGCCGAACAGCGCTGTCCGGCCGATTGAAAGGCCGAAGCGATCACATCGCGCACGGCCTGCTCCGGCAGGGCCGTACTGTCGACGATCATCGCGTTCAGCCCGCCGGTTTCAGCAATCAGCGGTGCGCCGGGGTCCATATGCTGCGCCATCGCGCTGCGGATGCGCAGTGCCGTCGCGGTCGAGCCGGTAAAAGCCACGCCTGCCACGCGCGCGTCCGAGGTCAGCGCCGCACCCACGCGCGCGCCCTCGCCGGGCAGAAGCTGCAGCACCTCGCGCGGCACTCCGGCGTCATGCAGCAGTTTCGTCGCCAGATGCGCGATCATGGGTGTCTGTTCGGCAGGTTTGGCCAGCACGCCATTGCCTGCGGCCAGTGCGCCTGCGATCTGGCCCGTGAAAATCGCAAGCGGGAAATTCCAGGGGCTGATGCAGGTGAACACCCCGCGCGCGGGTGTTGTCAGCTTCCCGGCTTCCAGCGCGTAATAGCGCAGGAAATCCACGGCCTCGCGCAATTCGCCCACTGCGTCGGGCTGAGTCTTGCCGGCCTCGCGCGCGAGCAGCGCGAAGATTTCGCCGAAATGCGCTTCGTAAAGGTCTGCTGCGCGCTGCAGCACTGTCGCGCGCAGGCTGACATCGACGTTCCAGGGCCTTGCGGCGGCGAGCGCAGTCGCGATATCTGCCTCAGAGGCCATAGTCACATGCCCGACCAGATCAGACGGGTCAGCGGGGTTATGCGCTTCACGGCGCGCGCCCGCATCTATTGCGCCCGCGATCAAAGGCCCAGCGGTGAATTGCACTGCGCGCGAGGGCAGGCGGGCTGCCTTGATCTCTGCCAGATCGCGTGCATCTGTCAGATCCCAGCCCTTTGCATTGCGTCGCGCGGCCCCGAAAAGCGCAGGCCCGGTTGCAATTTTCGGATTGCCGCCGCGTGGCAGCGCATCGAGGGCCGCAAAAGGGCAGGCTGCGACTTCGGAGGCGGGCACGTCCTCATCCACGATCTGGTTGACGAAAGAGGAATTCGCACCGTTTTCCAGCAAGCGGCGCACCAGATAGGCCAGCAGGTCCTTATGTGCCCCGACAGGCGCATAAATCCGGCAGCGCGTGCCCTCGCGCTTCAGCACCAGATCATGCAAAGCCTCGCCCATGCCATGCAGGCGCTGGAATTCGTAATCCAGCGTAGAGACGCCCATCTCTTCGGCCATATGCAGCACTGCTGCGACAGTATGGGCGTTATGGGTGGCAAATTGCGGGTAAAGCCGCGCATGCATCCCCAGCAGTTTGCGGGCGCAGGCGATGTAATGTACGTCTGTCGCCACTTTATGGGTCAGCACCGGGAACCCTTCCAGCCCCAGCACCTGCGCGCGTTTGATTTCCGTGTCCCAATAGGCACCCTTCACCAGCCGTACCATCAGCTTTCGCCCCAGCGCTTCGGCCCGGTCATGCAGCCAGTCGATCACATCGCCCGCGCGCGGCCCATAAGCCTGCACCACCACACCGAAGCCGTCCCAGCCTGCCAGCGCCGGATCAGCCAACACAGCGTCGATCACTTCCAGCGAGAGGGCCAGGCGGTCGGCCTCTTCCGCGTCGATATTGAAGCCCAGCCCCAAAGCTGCCGCGAGTCGCGCCAATTCGCGCGCGCGGGGCACAAGTTCGCTCAAGACACGGTCGCGCTGCGCCACTTCATAGCGCGGATGCAGCGCCGAGAGTTTGACCGAAATGCCCGGATTGGTGCGGATGTCATTGCCGCCCGCGCGCGCCCCGATAGCCCGGATCGCCTTGGCATAGGCCGTATGATAGCGCGCCGCATCGGCGCCCGTGCGTGCGGCTTCGCCCAGCATGTCAAAGGAATAGCTGTAGCCTTTGGCCTCCATGGCTTTCGCACGGGTCATGGCCGCGTCGATGCTCTCGCCCAGTACGAATTGGCGGCCCATTTCCTTCATCGCGCGCGCAACAGCTGTGCGGATGACGGGCTCTCCCAGCCGCTTGACGGCCCCGCGCAGACTGGCTGCAGCGCTGCGCCCGCGCTCATCCAGCACACGCCCTGTCAGCATCAGCGCCCAGGTCGAGGCATTGACCAGACTGGACGAGGATTTGCCCAGATGCTTGCCCCAATCCGACGGCGCGATCTTGTCTTCGATCAGTTCGTCGATCGTGGCCGCATCCGGCACACGCAAGAGCGCTTCGGCCAGACACATCAGGGCGATGCCTTCATCCGTTGACAAGCCATATTCGGCCAGAAACACTTCCATCAGGCCCGGCGTATCGCTGCTGCGGATATCCTCGACCAGCGCTGTGGCCCGGGCCGCGATCTTGCTGCGCGCGCCTTGATCCAGCGCTGATGTGGCGCTGGCCTGATCCATGACTTCTGCTTCCTTGCGCAATGCAGAATGCGTGATCGAGTGAGGGAGTGTCGCGGCCATTGCAGATCTCCTTGCAGGAACTTTGTCTTATGGTGGCAGAGATAGCGCTTGATTTCAGCCTTATTTATGAGATCAGTTAGCGCATATCACTAATTTATGACCGGAAGACAGCTAAATGGCCCGTGCAAAGCTAGATGCGTTCGATCATGCCATCCTGCGCCATCTGTCCGTGAATGGCCGGATGAGCGTGACAGAACTTGCCGACCGGATCGGGCTGACCAAATCGCCGACGCAAGCGCGTCTGAAGCGGCTGGAAGATCAGGGTGTCATTATGGGCTACCGCGCCCAGATCGACGCGCATCAGATCGACATTGCCCATATCGCCTTTGTCGAAATCAAGCTTTCTGATACGCGCGAAGCCGCGCTCAGGGCGTTCAATGAGGCCGTGCGCCTGATCCCCGAGATCGAAGAATGTCATCTGATTGCAGGGGCGTTCGATTATCTGCTGAAAGTCAGAAGCCGCGATATCGCCGCCTACCGGCAAGTGCTGGCCGAACATATCTCAAGCTTGCCGCATATCACCTCGACCTCCACTCATGTGGTCATGGAAGCGGTCAAGGAAACTGGCGCGCAGTCACCGCTTTAGGCATCGGAAGCTCTCATGCTCTGCCGCAAAGGAATGGTGCTGCGAGAGAGGATTGAACTCTCGACCTCTCCCTTACCAAGAGCGTTCCAAGCTGTTTGTTCACCTTGTCTCGTTTGCTTTGTACATGATTCGGATACATCTGCGCGTATCCGGATTCGGTGAAGCGGGGGCGCGTCACCACCCGCAATGATCGCGGCGCGCGCTACCAGCAGTTGCGGCTTGATGAGCCGCAGAACAGCGCGACCGGTGGCGTATGGCGCGCGTTCCCTGCGGTTGAGGTTCTGCTCCTCGAAGGGCGAAGATGACAATTCATGACGGCAATGATCCGGCGCCGCCAATGTGGATGGTTTTCATCACCGGCGTATCAGGCAGGTCTGCGAATTACCGCGCGATAGTGTGTTGCATGACTAGGAATTCCCGCAGGTCCAGCAGCTGTCTTTCACTGATGGAAACGTATAGGAACGCCATATTCGTCCGCTCCTGCACCA
>SKSL01000131.1 GCA_007123015.1 Natronohydrobacter sp.
GTGATTTTGCCTTTGGTTGCCATTGTCATCTCTCTCCGGGTTCTCAGAGCGCCTCGGCGCCCGAAATGATCTCGATAAGCTCTTTGGTGATCGCAGCCTGACGCGAGCGGTTATATTCGACGGTCAGCCGGTCGATCATGTCGCCTGCGTTGCGGGTGGCGTTGTCCATAGCGGACATCCGCGCGCCTTGTTCGGAAGCGGCATTTTCCAGAAGAGCGGTGAAAATCTGCGTGGTCACGGAGCGTGGCAGCAGGTCTTCCAGGATCGCTTCTTCCGAGGGCTCGTAGTCATAGAGCATCTCGGTATCCGACGCCTTTTCAGGCACTTCCGCCGGGATGATCTGACGCGGGGTCGGCACCTGGCTGATCACGGATTCGAAGCGGTTGAAGAAAATCGTCGCGATGTCGAATTCACCAGCCTCGTACATGTCGAGTACTTGCTTTGCGACATCGGCTGCGTTCTCATAGCCGACGCGTTTGACGTCCGACAGATCAACATGCCCTATCAGATGGTCACCCAGATCGCGCTTGAGCTGTTCGCGGCCCTTCTTGCCGACGGTCAGAATCTTGACGGTTTTGCCCTCTGACATAAGCTTCTCAGCACGGTAGCGGGCAATTTTCACGATGGATGAGTTGAACCCGCCACACAAGCCGCGCTCAGCGGTCATCACGACTAACAGATGCGTCTGATCGCTGCCAGTTCCCGCCAGAAGTTTAGGTGCCGTGCTTGATCCCGCGACAGAGGCCGCGAGACCATTGACCACATCGGCCATCTTTTCGGCATAAGGGCGCGCGGCTTCAGCCGCGTCCTGGGCGCGGCGAAGTTTCGCCGCCGCGACCATCTGCATGGCTTTGGTGATCTTGCGCGTCGATTTGACGCTGCCGATCCGGTTTTTCAGGTCCTTGAGGTTGGGCATGCGCTTATCCTCTCACCCGCCCTCAGGCGAAGTCTTTCGCGAAATCGTCGAGTGCTGCGCGGATTTTCTCTTCCAGCTCGCCCTTCACCTTGCGGTCATTGTTGGTGATGTCATCAAGCAGCGCCTTGTGACGGCCGCGCAGATGCTCGAGCAGCCCCTTTTCAAAGCGGCCCACATCCTTGACGGCAACCTTGTCCAGATACCCCTGCGTGCCAGCAAAGATCACACAGACGATCTCGGCATTGGTCAGCGGCGAGTATTGCGGCTGCTTCATCAGCTCGGTCAGACGTGCACCACGGTTCAGCAGCTTCTGGGTCGAGGCATCAAGGTCAGAGCCGAACTGCGCGAAGGCGGCCATTTCGCGATACTGGGCCAGCTCCAGCTTGACCGGGCCCGCGACAGACTTCATCGCGTCCGTCTGCGCCGAAGAACCCACACGCGAAACCGACAGACCCGTGTTCACTGCGGGACGGATACCCTGATAGAAGAGTTCTGTTTCAAGGAAGATCTGCCCGTCGGTGATCGAGATCACGTTGGTCGGGATAAAGGCCGACACGTCGCCGCCCTGGGTTTCGATGATCGGCAGTGCGGTCAAGGATCCTGCGCCGAAATCCTCGTTCAACTTGGACGAGCGTTCCAGCAGGCGCGAGTGCAGGTAGAACACGTCGCCAGGATACGCTTCACGGCCCGGCGGACGGCGCAGCAGCAGCGACATCTGGCGATAGGCCACGGCCTGCTTGGACAGGTCATCATAGATGATCAGCGCATGGCGGCCATTGTCACGGAAATGCTCGGCCATGGCCGTCGCGGCATAGGGCGCAAGGAACTGCATCGGCGCCGGGTCAGAGGCCGTCGCGGCAACCACGATCGAATATTCGATCGCGCCGGTTTCTTCCAGCTTCTTCACCAGCTGCGCCACGGTCGAGCGCTTCTGGCCGATTGCGACATAGATGCAATAGAGTTTCTTACTCTCATCGCTGCCAGCGGCTTCGTTATAGCTTTTCTGGTTCAGGATGGTGTCGAGTGCGATGGCGGTCTTGCCGGTCTGGCGGTCGCTGATGATCAGCTCGCGCTGGCCACGGCCCACCGGAATCATGGCGTCCACGGATTTCAGGCCTGTCGCCATCGGCTCATGCACTGATTTGCGCGGGATGATTCCGGGGGCTTTAACATCGGCCACAGAGCGCTTGGAGGTCTTGATCGCGCCTTTGCCGTCAATCGGGTTGCCCAGACCATCGACCACGCGGCCCAGCAGCTCGTCGCCCACAGGCACATCCACGATGGATTTCGTGCGCTTGACCGTGTCGCCTTCCTTGATGCCGCGGTCATCGCCGAAGATCACGATCCCCACATTGTCGGCTTCAAGGTTCAGCGCCATACCACGGATGCCACCGGGAAATTCAACCATTTCACCGGCCTGCACATTATCCAGACCATGGACACGGGCAATCCCGTCGCCTACCGAGAGCACGCGGCCCACTTCGGTGACTTCGACATCCTGACCGAAGTTCTTGATCTGCTCCTTCAGGATTGCAGAAATTTCAGCAGCTTGGATACCCATTATCCGACCTCTTTCATGCTGTTCTTAAGGGCCGCGAGCTTCGCGCGGATCGAGCTGTCGATCATTTGCGAGCCCACCTTGATGACAAGACCGCCGATGAGGTTTTCATCGACGGCCAGTTTGAGAGTGATGTCCTTGCCAATACGCGCTTTCAGCGTCTGTACCAGATCGGCCTGCTGTGCGTCGCTGAGCGGCTTGGCAGAGGTGACCTCTGCCATGACTTCGCCCTTTTCGGCGGCAATCAGCGCGCGCAGGCTGGACAGCACTTGCGGCAGGGCAAACAGGCGCCGCTTGGTGGCCATGAGCCCCAGCGCGCCAGTTACTGTCTGGGAAAGCTGCATTTTCGTGGCAACGGCCGTGATCGCATTGGCCACTTGATCGCGCGAATAGACAGGCGAGGTGATCAAAGAGCGCAGATCAGCGCTTTCGGTCAGGGCGCCTTCCAGCGCAGTGACGTCTTTTTCAAGGGAGTCTAGTGATTGGGACTCTTTGGCCAATTCGAAGATTGCCGTAGCATAGCGTTGCGCTACACCCGAAGAGATCGAAGCTGGTTCGGACACGTCCACCCTTCCATCGGTTCAGCATCCAGACCTCGCGCTGGTCTGATGCGATGACTGCGACTTGTTAACGCGGCAGGTAAATTCGGCGCGGGTTTAGCAGAGGGGGTGTGATGCTGCAACCGCCTAGACCCTATTCCGGCCAGCCTTGAGACGATTAATTGACAGCCGTCTGCGTCAATGCGCCACAGGCTTGCGCTACCATTTCCGCAACAGTGTTTTTGCAGCACTCGGTCAGGTCTGCGTCAGAGTTATCACAGCGCTCTCGATTTGGTGATTCTGTATCAGCGGTTTTGCTGCACAGCAGCATCCGCGCGCGGGTCATCAGTGAACACGGGTCACAGGATCACTGACTGCGCGGCGTTCCATCCTGATCCCGCCAGGCCGGCCGAGCGACCGTCGGCCGCACCGGGTCCAGAATGCGCAGTGGTTTGTTCTCGCGCACAGCCAGACCAGAGGGTTTCGGAGCGTCGGGAATGCGCGTGGCTTCTACCAGCAAGACACCACCAGCATGAGTGCGCGGCAGCCGTTGGCCCAGCCTCTCGAACATCATCGACCAGCTCAGCCAACTCTTGCGATCGCGCGGCGGGAAGAAGAGCGCGCTTGCAGTCTCGGTCACGCCAAAACCGTGCTCTTGCAGCAATGCATCAATCTGGCGCAGCGAATAGGGCCTGCCGAGCGCGAAAGGCGTGTGTTCAGCCCGTGCCCAAAGCCCTGCGCGATTGGGCACGATCAGCAAGATACGAGCCCCGATCTTCAACACACGAGAGGCCTCTTCCATCAGCGCGGCCGGACGCTCGGATGTCTCCAGCCCATGCAGCACCAGCAGCCGGTCCAGACTGTCTGACGCCAGCGGCCAGTTGGTTTCAGAGACCAGAACAGAATGATTCTGCGCTTCGGCGGGCCAATGCATCACGCCCTGTTGCGATGGCATCAGCGCGATGACCCGGCGTGCATCTTCCAGACAGGGACGCAGCAGCGGGGCTGCGAAGCCAAATCCCGCCACGGACAATCCCTTGACCGAAGGCCACCGAGCCCGCACCTGATCGCGCATGGCCTTCTGTGCTGCACGCCCCAGCCGGGACGTATAGTAAAATTCGCGCAATTGAGTGACGTCCTGATGCATGTCGTGCGCTGATATCCACAGGTTGCGTCTGCGCTCATGATCACACAGATTGCAAGGAAGCTAATCGCAAATCAAGGAAAAGACCATGCCTTTGGAAATGACTGCCATCCCCTGCCTGAGCGACAATTACGCTTATCTGCTGCATGACCCCGCAACTGGGCGCACGGCTGTCGTTGATGTCCCCGATGTCGCCCCGATCCATGACGTGCTCGATACCTTGGGCTACAAGTTGACCGATATCTTCATCACGCATCACCACGAAGACCATATCGGCGGTGTGCCGCGTCTGGTCGAGGATACGGGCGCCACTGTCTGGGGCGCGGCGGCTGACGCGCATCGGCTGCCCCCGCTCGATCATGCGCTGGTCGAAGGGGACCGCGTGGATTTTGGCTCTGAGCACGCGCTTGTGATTGATGTGCCGGGCCATACGATCGGCCATATCGCATTCCACTTCCCCGAAAGCGGACTGGCCTTTACGGCCGACAGCCTGATGGTGCTGGGCTGCGGGCGCTTGTTCGAGGGCACGCCAGACCAGATGTGGGCAAGCCTGTGCAAGCTGATGGCCTTGCCGGACGATACGCTGATCTGCTCGGGCCATGACTACACGGGCGGAAATGCCGCTTTCGCCCAGCATGTTGACCCGGATAACCCGGATCTGAAAGCACGTCTGGCGCAGATCGAGGTGGATCGTGCGAACAAGCGTCCCATGGCTGTGGTTCCCTTGGGACTGGAGAAAGCGACCAACCCTTTCCTTCGTGCGGGTGCACCTTATCTCAAGCACAAGCATGGGCGCGATGGAAGCAGTGACAGCGAAATGTTCGCCTTCCTGCGCAGCCAGAAAGAC
Source organism: Natronohydrobacter sp. (assembly GCA_007123015.1). Taxonomy (GTDB): domain Bacteria; phylum Pseudomonadota; class Alphaproteobacteria; order Rhodobacterales; family Rhodobacteraceae; genus Roseinatronobacter. The sequence continues at coordinate 5,005 of SKSL01000131.1, forward strand.
ACATTCTGATCGGTTATCTCGCAAGCAGAGTGTCACGAAACTTGCCAGATTCTGCGGCATCCGGCAAAGTTTCAGAAAAAAGACTTGAAGGACGGTGAAGAAAACCGAACTTTAAGAGGACGAGGCTACACTGGCAGTGCGGGTTGCGACCCGACCGCCACCCAAAACAGGAGCGTCTGACGTGCCGAGCTTTTCAAACACTCTGGAGCAATCCATCCACGGGGCGCTGGCCCTGGCCAATACCCGGCGGCACGAATTTGCGACATTGGAGCATTTGTTGCTTGCCCTGTTGGATGAACCCGATGCAAGCCGGGTCATGCTGGCCTGCAATGTCGATCTTGATGATCTGCGCAAATCGCTTGATCAGTTCATCGAGGAAGAGCTGTCATCACTGGTTACGGATATTGAAGGATCCGAAGCCGTGCCGACCGCGGCCTTCCAGCGCGTCATCCAGCGCGCAGCGATCCATGTCCAGAGCTCTGGTCGCAATGAAGTGACCGGGGCCAATGTCCTGGTCGCCATTTTCGCCGAGCGGGAATCGAACGCGGCCTATTTCCTGCAGGAACAGGACATGACGCGCTATGATGCCGTGAATTTCATCGCGCATGGTGTGGCCAAGAACTCCAAATACTCGGAAGCGCGTCCGGTCACCGGGGCCGAAGAAGAAGAGGCCCAGCAAAGCGCGAAACCCGAAGAAAAGGCCAAGGAAACGGCTCTTGGCAAATATTGCGTCGATCTGAATGCCAAGGCGATGCAAGGCGATGTCGACCCGCTGATCGGCCGTGCCTCGGAAGTCGAGCGCTGCATTCAGGTGCTGTGCCGTCGCCGCAAGAACAACCCGCTGCTGGTGGGCGATCCGGGTGTCGGCAAGACGGCTATTGCCGAAGGTCTGGCCAAGAAGATCGTCGAAGGTGAGACACCGGAAATTCTGGCGGGATCGACCATTTTCTCGCTCGACATGGGCGCTTTGCTGGCCGGGACGCGCTATCGCGGCGATTTCGAAGAGCGGCTGAAATCCGTGGTGCAAGAGCTTGAAGATCACCCGGATGCCGTGCTGTTCATTGACGAAATCCACACTGTGATCGGGGCCGGTGCGACGTCGGGTGGTGCGATGGATGCGTCAAACCTGCTGAAGCCTGCATTGCAGGGCGGCAAGCTGCGTTGCATGGGGTCCACAACCTACAAGGAATTCCGTCAGCATTTCGAAAAGGATCGCGCCCTGTCGCGCCGGTTCCAGAAAATCGACGTGGTCGAACCAACTGTCGAGGATTCTGTCAAGATTCTGATGGGGTTGAAGCCCTATTTCGAGGATCATCACGAAATCCGCTACACCAATGACGCGATCAAGCAGGCAGTCGAATTGGCCGCGCGCTATATTAATGACCGCAAATTGCCCGACAAGGCGATTGACGTGATCGATGAAGCCGGGGCCGCACAGCATCTCTTGCCGGAATCGAAGCGTCGCAAGACCATCGGGCCGAAAGAGATCGAAGCAGTGGTGGCCAAGATCGCGCGGATCCCGCCGAAATCTGTGTCCAAGGATGACAGCGAGATGCTGCGTGATCTGGAAGCCTCGCTCAAGCGCGTCGTCTTTGGGCAGGACAACGCCATCGTGGCGCTGTCTTCTGCCATCAAGCTTGCGCGGGCAGGTCTGCGAGAGCCTGAAAAGCCCATCGGCAATTATCTATTCGCCGGGCCGACCGGTGTTGGCAAGACCGAAGTCGCGAAGCAACTGGCCGACACTCTGGGTGTCGAACTGCTGCGCTTCGATATGTCCGAATATATGGAGAAGCACGCCGTCTCGCGCCTGATCGGCGCCCCTCCGGGCTATGTCGGGTTTGATCAGGGTGGCTTGCTGACTGATGGCGTGGACCAGCATCCACATTGTGTGCTGCTGCTCGACGAGATCGAGAAAGCGCATCCGGATGTCTACAACATCCTGTTGCAAGTTATGGATCACGGAAAGCTGACAGATCACAACGGTCGTACAGTGAATTTCCGCAATGTGATCCTGATCATGACCTCGAATGCGGGGGCAGCAGAAC
>SKSL01000128.1 GCA_007123015.1 Natronohydrobacter sp.
GAAGTCATCGCCACAGGCCGCCTGACCACCTTTGCACCGCAATCGAAATATCAGCTCCAGGTCGAAAGCATCGAGCCGGCCGGCGCCGGTGCGCTCATGGCGATGCTGGAACGGCGCAAGGCCGCGCTGGCCGCCGAGGGCCTTTTCGCGCCCGAACGCAAGCGCGCCCTGCCCTATCTGCCGCGCGTGATCGGGGTCGTGACCTCACCACAAGGGGCCGTGATCCGCGATATCCTGCACCGGCTGCAGGACCGCTTCGGCGTGCATGTGCTTCTCTGGCCCGTCGCCGTACAAGGGCAGACCTGCGCGCCGGAAGTCGCGCGCGCTATTGCGGGCTTCAATGCGCTGCCGAGGGGGGGCACGATCCCCCGTCCTGATCTGCTGATCGTAGCACGCGGCGGCGGGTCGATCGAGGATCTCTGGGGCTTCAACGAGGAAATCGTGGCGCGCGCTGCAGCGGGTAGCGTGATCCCGCTGATCTCTGCGGTCGGCCATGAGACCGACACCACGCTGATCGACTTCGCCGCTGACCAGCGCGCCCCCACCCCCACTGCTGCTGCAGAAATCGCGGTTCCTGTTCATGCCGACCTCTTGGCGCATGTCACCACTCTGGACGCACGCCTGACCCGCGCGGCCAGCCAGGCGGTCACCCAACGCCGCCAGCGCCTGTCAGACCTCGCGCGCGCCCTGCCCCGCGCAGAGACGCTGCTCGCGCCCGCCTTGCAACGTTTCGACCAATGGGCTGAGCGCTTCCCGGGCAGTCTGCGGGCGCTGATGACCGCCAAACGCCAGGACCTGCGCTCGACCGCTGCCGGATTGCGCCCTGCGACCATCGCAAGAGAGATCACGAAGGCCCAGGAGCGCCTGAGCGACCGTCAAACGCGCGCCGCACGCGCGATGGCCACGCAACTTGACCGCCAGCGCACACAGTTGGACGCGCTCGAACGCTTGCGCCAATCACTGGGATATCCGGCAACGCTGGCACGCGGCTACGCGGTGCTGCGCGATGCCGAGGGATCGCTGCTGACCAATGCGAAAACGGCAGGGACCGCGCCCATACTGACCATCGAATTCGCTGACGGGCAGATCAAGGCGGCGCCGCAAAAGGTGCCAAAGACCGCGAAGCCCAAGCCGCAAAAGCCCGATCAAGGCAGCCTGTTCTGATCTCGCATTTTCTTGCTGAAAATACTCAAGGCGTCTAGCGCAACGCGCCAGACGGACAGCGCCCGATGCCCTCTGTTATCGCGTCACGCTGGCAATCGCGCGCGCGCAAGCTGTACTATTCCTGACAGAGAGCCCGGCCATGTTGGCCCGCCCATCGTCGAGCAGATAGACCCCATGTTCGACACGCAGCCTTTGCACTTCTTCGGGCGAGAGCGGCAAGAGCGAGAACATGCCCTGTTCAGCCCCGACCCCGGCAAAGCGATCCGATCCGGTCTCGTCACGCAGCGCTTCGGCCAGTGCGCGGCGATTGGTCTGCACGCGGTTGCGCATTTCTGCCAGCTCGCTTTCCCACTGGTGCCGCAGGGCCACATCGCCCAAGATCGTACTGACAACGCGCGCGCCGTGATCCGGCGGAAAGGCGAAATTCTGGCGGTTCAGACCCGCCAGCACTGCGGCCAGGTTGCTGCGCTGCGTCGCATCGACAATCGCCATCGCGATCCCCACGCGTTCACGGTACAGGCCGAAATTCTTCGAGCAGCTCGCTGCAACCAGCACTTCCGGCAAGCGTGCTGCCAGATGGCGCAGCCCACCGGCATCCGCGTCCAGCCCCTCGCCGAAGCCCTGATAGGCCATATCGATGAAAGGCACTGCGCCCCGCCGTGACAAGAGCGCTCCGATCTCGGCCCAGTCCTGCGCTACAAGATCGACACCGGTCGGATTGTGGCAGCAGCCATGCAAAAGCACCACATCGCCCGCGCGGACATGTTCCAGATCCGCGAACATCGCCGCCTGATCCAGTCCCCCCTCGGGCGCAAGATAGCGATAGGGGCGCGTCTGCAATCCTGCTGCTGTGATCAGCGGCAGATGATTGGGCCAGGTCTGCGCGCTGACCCAGATCACAGCCTCTGGTCTGGCCTTCCGGATCAATTCGCAAATCTGCCGCACAGCCGCTGTCCCGCCGGGTGCACCGACAGCCGCCACCCGCGCAGACGGCACAGCACCGCCCAGCAGCAGGCTTTCCATCGCGTTCAGAAAAGCCGCATCGCCCGCCAGTGACAGGTAGCTCTTGCTGTCCTGAGCTTGCAGGATTTGCGCCTCTGCGGCCTTGACCGCCGCCATGACCGGCGTGTGGCCACGCTCATCGCGGTAAACACCGACCCCCAGATCGATCTTGTCTGGCCGCGGATCCGCCGCGTAAGCCTGCATCAAGGCAATGATCGCATCTTCTTTCGGGGCAGCAAGGGTTTCGAACATGGCGCAATCAGCTTTCTGCCGGGGACCAGTCGCGGGTCAGAACACGCTGGCGCTGTTCGCGCCGGTCAACTGTAAACCCATGTTTCTGATATTGGATCAGCGCACGCGGATGATCCAGAGTGCAGGTATTCACGCGCAGACAGGACAGCCCTGCACGCGCCCAGGCCGTGAGGATCGCAGTGCGCAGCATCCAGGACCCAAGGCCGCGCCCGACAGAGCAAGGCACCAGCCCGAAATAGGCCAGCTCACAGGCCTCGTCCGCACGCCAGTCGAGCACGAAGAAACCACGCGGCCAGCCCTGATCGATCAACGAAAAAAGCGCCACATCCGGGCTTGCCAACCAATCCGCGATATCGGCCTCTTCCGATCCGTGCAGGTCGGTCCAGGCATAATCACGCCCGACCGCGTCATAGAGCGCGCGAAAATACCAGACCGGTGGCTGTTCCGCCTTGAGCAGCGCGCCGGTCATCCCCGCGGGTGCCGGAGGCCAGCCATACCCGGGCCGCGCTGTCATTTCGAGGAATGTGACCGTGTAATCGACAGTCTCGCCTGCGCGATGCGTGGTCATCCGGTCTCGACTTTCAGATCCGGGAACTGGCCCCATTCTGCCCATGATCCATCGTAAAGCGCATGCGCCCGATGCCCAAGGATTTCCAGCCCCAGACTGAGCACGGCCGCAGTCACCCCTGACCCGCAGGTGGTGATCACCTGCCGGTCCAGATCAACCCCGGCCCCTTCAAAGGCCGCGCGCAGCGTATCGCCGCGCTTCATTGTGCCATCGGCGTTAAGAAGTTGTATGAAGGGCAGGTTCAGCGCCCCCGGCATATGGCCAGCGCGCAGCCCCTCGCGCGGCTCTGGCGTATCACCGCGAAACCGCTCGGCCGGGCGTGCATCGACGATCTGCCAGTCGCGAAGCTTCACAGCAGCAGCGACCTGGCTCACATCCTTGACCAGATGGTTCTGGCGCTGGACTGTGATATGACGCTCGCGCGGCACCGGGGGCATGTCTTCAACCACGCGCCCTTCCGCCTGCCATTTGGGAAAGCCGCCATCCAGCACGGCCACATCGCTCTTGCCCATCAGCCGGAACAGCCACCAGACGCGCGCTGCCGAAAACAGCCCCATCCCGTCATAAATCACCACCTGATGCCCGTCACCCACGCCCATCGCGCGCATGCGGGACATGAATTTCTCGACCGGCGGCGCCATATGCGGCAGATTTGAGCGGGTGTCGCTGATCTCATCAAGATCGAAGAAACGCGCGCCGGGGATATGGGCGGCTGCGTATTCCGCGCGCCCGTCGCGGCCCATTTGCGGCAGATACCAGCTGGCATCAAGGATGCGCAGATCCGGGTCGCTCAGATGCGTGTCCAGCCATTCGGTCGAGACCAGTGTTTTCGGATCGTCCATCAGCCACACCCTTTCAAAATTGCTGCCCTTATTCCTAAAGCTGCAAATGCCCTGTGACAAGACGACCGGCAGGGCTTTCGCGCCTGCAGGCTTTGGCGTAATCAGCCTACATGAATCTGACCCAAGCCTATGACACTCTTGTTGATGCGGGAAAGCTGCGCCCGGATGCTGCCCAGCGCGGCGCCATGCCACTTTTTGATCCGATCATCGCCTATCTTGCCAAGCCTGCCCCCAGAACAACGGGCTTGCGTGGCTTTCTGGGGCGCAACAAGCCCGAGACACCGCCCGCGCTCTATATCTGGGGCGGGGTCGGACGCGGCAAATCCATGCTGATGGACCTGTTCGTGGCCCATATTGGCGATGTGCCCAAGCGCCGGGTGCATTTTCATGCTTTCATGCAGGAATTCCATTCAGGACTGCATGCGGCACGTCAACGCGGGGTCGAAGATGCTCTGATCCCAGTGGCTGACAAGGTGGCAGCCGAGGTGCGGCTGCTCGCCTTTGATGAGATGCAGATCACTGATATCACGGATGCGATGTTGGTGGGGCGGCTTTTCGAGCGGCTGATGGCCGCGGGGGTCGCGATTGTCACCACCTCGAACCGAGTGCCGGATGACCTGTACAAGGATGGGCTGAACCGCGCGCTCTTCCTGCCTTTCATCGAGATGATCAAGACGCGCATGGTGGTGCATGAGCTGGTCTCGGAAACTGACTATCGCCAGCACCGTCTGGCCGGAACGCAAGTCTATTTCAGCCCGGCCGGGGCGCAGGCGCGCGCCGAGATGACGCGCATCTGGGACGAATTGACCGGCCATGATCCGGGCATCCCCTTGCATTTGCGCGTAAAGGGTCGCGATGTGGTGATCCCGAGAGCACATAATGGTGTGGGACGCGCCAGTTTCTGGGATCTCTGCGGCCAGCCCCTGGGACCGGGCGACTATCTGGCCATCGCGCAAGCGCTCCGCGTGCTGATGCTCGATGACATCCCCTATCTCTCGGCCACCAATTACAACGAGGCCAAACGCTTCGTCACCCTGATCGATACCCTCTACGAAGCCCGCGTGCGCCTGGTCGCCTCTGCTGTGTCAGACCCCGAACGGCTCTATACCGAGGGCGCGGGCAGCTTTGAATTCGAACGCACCGCGAGCCGATTGCGCGAAATGCAATCTGCGGGTTGGGGCCAGACCTGACGCTGCCCTGCAAGGCTCAGGCGCTGATCCGCTCGACAGTCAGATTGCCATTGGTATAGACACAGATATCTGCCGCAATCGCCATGGCGCGCCGTGCCACGTCTTCGGCAGAGAGCGCAGTCTCCATCAACCCGCGTGCCGCAGCCAGTGCAAAATTCCCGCCCGATCCGATCGCGGCCACATCATGCTCTGGCTCAAGCACATCGCCTGCGCCCGTGATCACGAACAGATCACGCCCATCGGACACGATCAGCATCGCCTCCAGCTTTTGTAGGAATTTATCTGTCCGCCAATCCTTCGCAAGCTCCACGGACGCCCGCGCCAGCTGTCCCGGTGTTGCTTCCAGCTTGGCTTCCAACCGCTCAAGCAGCGTGAACGCATCCGCAGTGGACCCGGCAAAGCCTGCCACCACATCATAGCCACCCGGGGAAAGCCTGCGCACCTTGCGCGCCGTTCCCTTGATCACAGTCTGGCCCAGCGAGACCTGACCGTCGCCGGCCACGACCACCTCTCCCCCGCGCCGCACTGCCAGAATCGTTGTGCCATGCCAGCCCGGAAAATCGTGCATCGCAGCCTCATTTTTTTGCTGAAAATACTCCCGCCGGAGGCGCATCTCTCCGCCAGCGATCACATTGAAAAAGGGCGCGCGCGGAGCGCGCCCTCTCACAGATCAGACCGATTCGCTGATCCAGCTCTGCAGGGCCGATTTCGGCGCAGCCCCCACCTTGTTCGACACGACCTGCCCGTCACGGAACAGAAACAGCGCCGGGATCCCGCGAATCCCCATCGACGCCGCCGTGTTCGGGTTCTCGTCCACATTGACCTTGGCGATCTTCACGCGACCGTCGAATTCGGCGGACAGCTCTTCAAGTGCCGGGCCGATCTGCTTGCACGGCCCGCACCATTCGGCCCAGAAATCGACCACAACAGGGATATCGGACTGGCGCACTTCGGCGTCGAAAGTGGCATCGGTGACAGCAACAGTGGGCATGAACCCCTCCAATCTGAATTAAGTTGGTGATTACCTAAGCTTGTGTTGCGCCGGATTCAAGCGCTGCGCGTGCCAGCGCGGCCTCGATCAGCGCTGCAGGCAGATGCATCAACTCTGCTGAGGCTGTCCAGAGCAGCGCCACACGGACCGTACGCCCCGGAAAAACCTGCTGCAGCGCTGTCTGATAGGCCCCCATCTGACGCAACAGCCCTTCAGGCACGTCGTCGGGCTGCGCAGGCTTAGTGCGATTCGACTTGTAATCGACCGCAAGAACATGCTCCGGCGTGACAACCAGCCGGTCGATCACCCCCAGCATCGGCTGGCCGAGCAACTCGGCTGTGATCTCGACCTCTGCCAGACTGTCTGGTCCAAACAAGGGCGCAAGATCCGGCGCGCGCAGGATGCTGGTTGCTTCGGACAAGAGCGCCGCCAGATCCAGCGGCGGCCCTGCGTCACCAGCGGCCAGCAGGTCATGCGCGCGGTCATGCCACGCAGCCTCGGGCCAAAGCGGCAGATGTTCAAGCAACAGATGCAATTGCGTGCCACGGTCCAGGGCCATGTCAGCAGTGTCGCCCTGATCCCCCGGCAGCGCCTTCGCCCCACCCAGAGACGACGGCGACAGCAGTTCCGGCACCGCAGGCGGGGGCGGGGCCAGTTGCCACAGATAGTCGGGCACAGGGGCGGCGGGGGACGCTGGCACAGTGGCTTCCACCCCCTGCTCAGGCCAGTCGAGATGCTGATACCGTAGCCCCTGCCCCCCCGGCATGGCACATTCCACGGCCCCGATCTGGCGCAAACCCTCCCCCATACGGTTATACCAGCTCTCCGGTGCCTCGGCCTTGCCCGCACCCGCGATAATCAGCCAATGCTCGGCCCGCGTCATCGCGACATAGAGCAGCCGCGCATCCTCTTCCGCGCCCAGCGCCGCTTGCAGGTCCATGCTTTCGCGCAAGGGGGCGGGTGCGGCATCCGGCGACAGGCGCCACAGGGGCAGGCCCGCGACCTCGACAATCTGCCCACTGCCCCGCGCGCGACGA
>SKSL01000179.1 GCA_007123015.1 Natronohydrobacter sp.
AGCGGGGTGCGCCCGCGCGCTTCCTCTATGATGTGCCGGAAACCTTCCGCGCGGATCTGTTCCCGCTCGATCTGGAGCGGATCGAGGAAGAATACATGTCGATGATCCACCGGATTCCGTCCTCGGAAACTGTGGGTCTGAAAGACGACTATAACGGCCCGATCTGCTATACGCCGGACGGCAACCCGCTGGTCGGCCCTGCACCGGGTCTGCGCAACATGTGGCTGGCCGAAGGGTTCAGCTTCGGGATCACCGCTGCCGGGGGCACGGGCTATTACCTTGCACAGATGATGGTGGCGGGTGAGGCTGAAATCGACATGGCGTCGCTCGACCCCAAGCGGTTTGGCAACTGGATGACCACGGAATATGCGGCGCGCAAGAATGAAGAGGCGTATGAGCATGTCTATATCCTGCACCATCCGGATGAAGAGCGTGAAGCCTGCCGTCCGCTGCGCACGGCGCCCTGTTACGACCGCGTAAAGGCGCGGGGTGCGCAATTCGGGCAGGTGAACGGTTGGGAGCGCCCGAATTATTACGCGCCCAAAGGCTTTGACGATCACGCATCGCGCAGCTTCCGGCGCGGGGGCTGGTGGCACTATGCCGTCGAGGAGGCGAAAGCGATCCGCGAGGGTGTCGGCATGATCGACGCCACGGCCTTTGCCAAGCAGAGGGTTTACGGGCCGGGGGCCACGGCCTTTCTGGACTGGATGACTTGCAACAAATTGCCGAAAGTGGGGCGGATCAACCTGACCTATGCGCTGACTGCGGTCGGGACTGTGCGCACGGAATACACCATCATCCGGCTGGCCGAGGAAGAATACTACCTCATTTCGGCCGGGGCTTGGGCGGCCTATGACCATGATTTCCTGATGCAGCACAGCCAGGATTGGTGCGCCGCCCATCCCGATCAATGGGTGATCGTGCAGGATGTGACCACGCAATGGGGTGTGTTCGCGGTGGCTGGCCCGAAATCCCGCGATCTGCTGGGCAAGCTGGTGCAGGACGCCGCGCCCGAGACAGCGCTGTCGAACAAACGCTTCCCTTGGTTGAGCATGCGCAATATCGAACTGGGCATGTGCCCGGTGCGTGCCGTGCGCGTGGCCTATACGGGTGAATTGGGCTGGGAATTGCACCACCCGATAGAGATGCAGAATTACCTGTTCGATCAATTGATGGCCGCAGGGGAAGACGTGGGTCTGAAACTGGTCGGCGCGCGGGCGCAGAACTGGCTGCGGCAGGAAAAAAGCTATCGCGCCTTTGGCAATGAATTGGGCCGCGACGCGACCCCGCAAGAAGCCGACCTGCCGCGCTTCATCGACCTGTCCAAGGATTTCCATGGCAAGGCGGCGATGGAAGACACGGGCATTCGCTGGAAATGCTGCACGCTGCTGATCGACGGGCCGGAAGACGCTGATCCATGGGGGCGCGAGGCGCTCTATCAGGGCGATACCAAGATCGGGCGGCTGACCTCGGGCGGGTATTCGGTGGCTTTCGGGAAATCCATAGGCATGGGCTATGTCCGCCCTGACTTGGCAGTGGAAGGCACCAGGCTGAAGGTGAAGATGCTGGACCAGTTGTGGGACGCCACAGTCACCTGTGACAGCCCCTATGATCCAGGCAACGCCACGATCCGCAAGGACGGTTGACGCGGCTTATGCAATCAGCGCGCGCCAGTCATTATGTTCTGGCGCGAAACCCACCAGGTCCTTCGCCTTGGCATTGGTGTAGAAACTCTCCTGCGGCCCCATCTCGCGCCGCAGGGGCACCCCCTGATAGAACTGCGCAATCAGGGCATCCGTGTCCAGCCCCACGGAATGCGTGTCATTGGCGACATTGAAGATCTGATAGCCCAGCCCGTCCGTGCGCAGACAACATTCCACCATCTGCCCCAGATCGCGCGCGTCGATATAGGCGAAGATATTGCGCCGCCGTAGCGTAGGATCCGCCAGATAGGCGGGGAAATCGCGGGCGTATTCATGCGGTTCGATCACGTTATTTATCCGCAGCCCATAGATATCCGCCCCACTGCGGCGCTGGAAGCACTGCGCTGTGGCCTCATTCACCACTTTCGACATGGCATAACTGTCTTCGGGAATGGTCGGGTGCTCTTCATCCATCGGCAGATAGTCAGGCTTGCGCTCACCATCCGCGAAACAGACGCCGTAAGTGGTCTCGGATGAGGCAAAGATGATCTTGCGCAGTCCGAATTTCAGCGCGGCGTCGATCACGTTATAGGTGCTGAGCGTGTTGACCCGGTAACATTCATTGTCGCTTTTCAAAAGCAAGCTTGGCACAGCCGCGAAATGCACGACCGCATCGAAACGCGGCACACCTGTGCCCGGTTCCAACTCGTCCTGGCTCAGGTAGCTCGCCATGACATCAAATACCTGCCCGGCATCAGTCAGATCGGCGATCCGGTTCTCGACCCCGGCCAGATCAAGCGGCACCAGATCGACATTCAAAACCTTGTGCCCCTGCGCCAGCAGATAGGCGATGGCATGCCGCCCGGCCTTGCCCGAACCACCTGTGAACAAAATCCGCATCATGTCCTCCCTGTCTGGTCGGAAGGCTAGACTGCGCTGCGACCCTGTTCAACCATCTGCATTGCCTTCGCGCTGCTTCGCCCCTAGCTTCATGCCAAACCGAAAACAGGGCCGCACATGACAAATCCGCTCCTTTCCGACTGGCAGACCGAGTTCCAGCTTCCCCCCTTCCCGCAGATCAGTGACGGGGACTTCGCCCCGGCCTTTGAGGCCGCCCTGCAGGCCGGGCGCGCCGCTTATGCGCAGATCGCCAAGAACCCCGAGGCCCCCACCTACGCCAACACGATCGAGGCGATGGAACAGGCCGATGACCTGCTCGACCGCGTGGCGGGTGTCTTCTTCAATCTGGCAGGCAGCGATTCGAACCCTGTGCGCGAGGCTTTGCAGCGTGACTTGTCGCCGAAGCTTTCGGCCTATTCCTCGGAAATCGTGAACAACAAGGCCCTGTTCCAGCGCATTGAGACCCTGTGGGACGCGCGCGACACGCTGGGGCTGGACGCAGAGCAAGAGCGCGTATTGATGCTCTATCGCCGCATGTTCCTGCGCGCCGGGGCAGCGCTGGAAGGGGATGCCGCCACCCGCCTGACGGACGTGAAGTCGCGTCTGGCCAGCCTGGGCACGCAATTCACCCAAAACTTGCTCGCGGATGAACGTGACTGGATGATGGCGCTCGATGACCTGTCCGGCCTGCCCGATTTCGTGATCGCAAGCGCAAGGGCGGCCGCGCAAGAACGGGGGCGCGAGGGCCATGTGGTCACGCTCAACCGCTCGCTGATCGTACCCTTCCTGCAATTCTCGGACCGCCGCGACCTGCGGCAGACCGCCTATGAGGCATGGGTCGCTCGCGGGGCGAATGGGGGCGCGACGGATAATCGCGCGATTGCCGCTGAAATCCTTGCGCTGCGGGCCGAGCGCGCCGCACTTCTGGGCTATGAGACTTTCGCCCGCTACAAGCTGGAAACCGAAATGGCGGGCAGCCCGGAAGCAGTGCGCGATCTCTTGATGCAGGTCTGGGCCCCTGCACGCGAAAAGGCGCTGGCGGATGCTGCGAAACTGGAAGCGATGCTGCTGGCCGATGGCCATTCCGGGCCGCTCGAACCTTGGGACTGGCGCTACTATTCCGAGAAACGTCGCCACGCTGAGCATGATATCGATGAGACCGCGCTGAAACCCTATCTGGCGCTCGAAAACATGATCGAAGCCGCTTTCGACTGCGCGCACCGCCTGTTTGGTCTGGAATTCCGCCCGCTCGACGTGGCGCTCTACCACCCCGACGCCCGCGCATGGGACGTCACGCGCGGTGGCCAGCATATGGCTGTCTTCATCGGGGACTATTTCGCGCGCGCGTCAAAACGCTCGGGCGCGTGGTGTTCGACGATGCGCGGGCAGCGCAAGCTGGGGGGCGAGACGCGGCCCATCGTGGTGAATATCTGCAACTTCGCCAAGGGCGATCCGGCGCTGCTGTCTTATGACGACGCGCGCACGCTGTTTCACGAATTCGGCCATGCGTTGCATCAGATCCTGTCAGATGTGACCCACGGCTTGATCGCGGGGACCTCGGTCGCGCGCGATTTCGTCGAACTGCCTAGCCAGCTTTATGAGCATTGGCTGGAAGTGCCCGAAGTGCTCGCCCGGCATGCCCGTCATGTCGAAACCGGCGAACCGATGCCCGCTGATCTGCTGGACCGACTGCTGGGGGCGCAGAATTTCGATCAGGGTTTCGCGACTGTGGAATATGTAGCCTCGGCGCTGGTTGATCTGGAATTCCACGATGGCCTGCCGCCGTCCGACCCGATGCAGAAACAGGCCGAAGTGCTGGACGCCATCGGCATGCCACGCGCGATTCGCATGCGCCACGCCACGCCCCATTTCGCGCATGTGTTTGCGGGCGATGGTTATTCCAGCGGCTATTACAGCTATATGTGGTCCGAAGTCATGGATGCCGATGCGTTTGAGGCGTTTCGCGAAACGGGCGATGTCTTTGACCCGGGCATGGCCGGGAAGCTTGAGCAATTCATCCTGTCCGCAGGCGGCAGTGCAGAAGCCGAAGCGCTCTACACGGCCTTCAGGGGTAAGATGCCCGGTGTCGAGCCACTGCTGAAAGGGCGTGGTTTGGCCGCGTAGCGGCTTATGCCGTGAAGCGGTAGCCGTGCAACTGTGTGCCATGCGCGCGCAACCAGTCACGGTGGGTCTGATAATCGGGCATCAAGCCCCGAACACAGGCCCAGAATGCGGGTGAATGATCCATATGGCGCAGATGGGCCACCTCATGCGCCGCGACATACTGCAACACTGCGTCAGGGGCCATGATCAACCGCCATGAGAACATCAGCCGCCCCTCGGCTGTGCAAGACCCCCAGCGCGAGCGTGTGTCGCGCAGTGTCAGGCCGGTGAAAGCACGACCCAGCTGATCCGCATAGCCCTGCGCAGCACAGAGCAGCTCGGATTGCGCGTGCGTTTTCAGATAGGCGGCCAGCCGCAGAGGGGTGCGTGTGCCATCCGGATCAGCGGGCACATGGATCACCCCGTCGCCCAGGGTGACGCGCCGCAGATCAGGGCGTTCGACAATCCGCATCTGCACCCCGCGCAGCAGGATCGCCCCGCCGATCCCTGTAGAACGCTGTTCGGGCACCCGGCCGACGGCACTGCGAAGCCAGGCCTCCTTTTCGGACAGGAACGCCAGCGCTTCGGATATCGGAAAATGCCGGGGCAAGGTCAGCGTCACGCGTCCATCAAGACCCGAGACGCGCAGATTGATCCGCTTTGCCTGCGCCGACCTGCGCAGAGTGACGGCAATCTCTGGCGCGCCAGGCAGAAGCGCCGTGCCGTCCCGGACCTGCAGCTTTGCGCGCCTGTCTGTTGTCATGCGCCTGTCCCTCACATCACATCGCGTCCCAAGCGCTGTTTGCCGCGCGCTCGGGGCTTTACAGCCTGATCGAGTTATGGCACGGCACTTGGCTTGAAGGAAGGCACGCAAACAAGGAAATGCCAATGTCCAATCCTGAATGGGGCGTTAAGCGCGTCTGCCCGGAAACCGGGAAGCGGTTCTATGACCTGAACAAGACCCCGGTCATGAGCCCTTATACTGGCAAGGTCGTGCCGATCGACGCGCAGGATCGTCGCGAAGATTCGACCGTCTCTACGCTCAAGGCGAAATCCGCTGCTGCCGTCGAGGATCAGGACGATCTGCTGGTGGATGACGAAGACGATGCAGTCGAAGTCAATGACGAATTGCTGGAAGACGATGATGATGACACGGTCGCGCTGGATGATCTGGCCGATGTGGCATCGGATGATGAAGACTGATCGTGTTTTCGGCGCGGAGCGCAGTTTTTCCTGTTGCGCAGCGATGCGCTCTTTCGTAAACCGCAATTGCTGACGATATGTCGGCACCGTGGGGCCATAGCTCAGTTGGGAGAGCGCTTGAATGGCATTCAAGAGGTCAGGGGTTCGACTCCCCTTGGCTCCACCAAATAAAACAAAGACTTAGATAGAAAACAGCCCCGCCAGCGCGGGGCTTTTTCTTTGCGGGGTAACATTTGGGGTAACAGATCGCGCCGGGTGATTCCTGCTAGCGCATCACGCAACCGTGAACAGGCTATGCCGCCCGCGCCCCTATCTGAAACCGCTCCGGCCTATAGCTGCGCAGTACGGCTTGCGGGTCCACCTGCGCCAAGTGACAGACTGCCACAAAGTCGCGTGAGCCTATCCATGCCGCATCTTTCGGTTCTGTCTGACGCGCCGCATCCATCAAGCCCGCGTGCAACACGGCCCGCCATAGGTGTAATTCAGCGCTCTGCGCCATCATCGCCCCCTTCATGGAAGAGGGCAGGCCCGAAAACCTGCCCCCCATATGGCCCGAACGGAATGAGGCAACCGCAAGGCCATATTTGCAGACTTCGCAACCGCATCACGCATCTTTGCAAAGTTCATCAACCCAAGCCGGAAAAGCGGGCGCATCCTCGCCAAGTTCCGCCGCCGCATCAACCGCGCCACGATACAAGCCCTGCATGTGAGTGGGCATTGAGCGCAAGCGATGAAACGCGGCCTTGTCTGCGAGATACTGACGATAG
The DNA here is from genome assembly GCA_007123015.1 of Natronohydrobacter sp. Classification (GTDB taxonomy): domain Bacteria; phylum Pseudomonadota; class Alphaproteobacteria; order Rhodobacterales; family Rhodobacteraceae; genus Roseinatronobacter. The sequence goes on from SKSL01000179.1 coordinate 6,617, forward strand.
CGCGCTGCACCTTCTGCCAGTTCCTTGGCCTCGGCTTCGCGCGCCGCCGCCTCTTGGTCGTATGCGTCCAGCGTAGCACGCGCCTGCCGCTCGGCCCGCTCTGCCGCATCAACTGCGGCCTGTTCTGCCTGCACTGCCAGCTTGCGAAGGTAGCCGCGAAGGTGAGGGCCCCGGGCCCGCCAGCGCTACGAATGGCCGGGTGCTGATGCCCTCGCACACCTCGGGCGATCCGAGCTTCTATGCGAAGAAGCGCGCGAAGGAGGCCGAGCTGGGCCGGGAGCTGACCACCGAGGAATTCCTGGCCGAACATTACGCGGCCTCGGACGCGCCCACCGCCTCGGGCACCTCGATCTTCGATCCGGTGCTCTGCGAGATCGCCTATCGCTGGTTCTGCCCGCCGGGGGGCATGGTG
>SKSL01000052.1 GCA_007123015.1 Natronohydrobacter sp.
GGCAGGGTTATCCGATGCTTCCGCGTCAAAACCTGTCAAGCAAGCGCCGCAGGTAGTCCAATTCCGCCTCGGGCCGCTCCAACTGGGCCGAGCGGCGGCGCAGTTCCTGCAGAAGATCTTCTGCACGGCGATACACATCTTCGCCCTGCAAGAGATTGTCCATCGTGCCGACCTCACCACCTTGATTACGATCTCGGCCCAACGGATCACGGCTCTGCCCGTCGCCAGTCTGTTCGGACGCCTGATCACCGCGCTGATCCAAGTTGTCCTGGGCGCGCGCCTCATTCATAGCGCGCATGCCCTCACGCATGGCTTCCATCGCATCTGCCTGACGGCTCAGGGCCTCGCCAGTCTCGCCTTGTTCCAACGCTTCAGCCGCCTCTTCCATCGCACGCTGCGCACGCTCCAACGCCTCAAGTGCTGCGTCGCCTTCAGGCGTGCCTTCCCCGGGCAGGGGCTGCAACTGCTGGTCACGCAACTGATCAGCCAGCCCGCGCTGACGCTCTGCCAGCTCGCCGCGACCGCCTTCACCAGCGCCGTCTTGATCAGCGTCTTCCGCGTCCCCATTGCGGAATTCGTCCTGCAGTTCGTTGAAAGTATCATCTGAGAGATCCTGCTGATCGCGCAGTGTCTCGCCCAGCCCCTCCATGGCCTGATCTCCGGGCATGCCTTGGCCGCCCTGCCCTTCTGCGACCTGCAGATTCTCCAGCAGCGCATTCAACTGTGCCAGAAGTTCTGCCGCCTCATCCATACGGCCTTCTTCCATCAGTTCCTGAATCCGGTCCAGAAGGTCCTGAATCTGATCCTGCGTGATCTCCATGCTTTCGCCATCGGGCGGTGCTTCGCCACGCTCGCGCGGCTGCTCGGCGAGTTGCTGCATGTAATCACGCATAGCTTCACGCAATTCTTCCATCAATTCGGCCACTTCGGCCGGATCGGCCCCGCTGCGCACGGCCTCGTCCAGCCGCTCTTGTGCGCGGCGCAAGCGTTCACGCGCATCCGCCAGATCACCTTCTTCCAGAAGCACCGCCAGATCCCACATCCGCTGCGCCAGATCATCGCGGGTTGCGTCATCAAGCCCACCCTGATCGAGCGCCGCGAGCAGGATGTCATGCGTTTCCATATACCGAATGCGCGCTTCAGGTGAGCGGAACGCGTCTTGTGGACGGTGCGCGATGGCGCGCATCAACTCATCAGTCCGCGCGGCATTCTCGCGTGTCCAGAGCAGGTCACGGCGCAATTCGATCACTGCCGCAGCCATGGGGTCGAAGAACCGCCGCCCCGGCAGGGTCATCTGTGTGGCCGGTGTCTCGCCCACTTGCCCACGCGCATCTTCAACAGCGAAAGCAATCGTGACAGGCAGATTGGCCCATGGGTGCTGTGAGAAATCCTCGATGAAGGCGTCTTCGATCTCTGCGCGCGAGCCAGAGGCCGGCATCGGCAAAGGCAGCACCAGCGCGTCGCGGGGTTCGGGCTCTGGCGCGAGCCCGAAGCGGCGCTCTACCGCGTCCAGATCAAGCGCGACACGCACTTCCCCGCCGGTCACGCCGTAATCATCCGTCGCTGTGAAATCCTGGCGCATCACGCCACCACGTTCCCGCGCAGCCATGCCCACAAGCTGCACCTCGGGGGGCTGATCGACCAGCGCGGTCACTTCCCAATCGCGCCCGGCCGGACCACGGACTGACAGTCGGCCAGTGCGCTCGATCTCGAAATCCTGCGCCATTTCGGTCGGATCGACCTCACTGCGATCCGACAAGCTTTCCTGCACCGACATGACGCCCTGCTGGCCATAAAAGCGCACAGTGACGCGGCTGCCCTGCGGCAATTGCAGTGTCGGCCGGTCCACTTCATTCAGATATAGACTGGGGCGCCCTGTATAGGCCGGGGGCTGCACCCAGGCTTCCCAGCTTGGTCCCAGAGCCACAGCTTCCGCCCGGCCTGGAATTTGAGCAATTTCGGCAATTTCGCTCACGCGCGACGGCGCACCGAAGATGACGGCCACGGCGAAAGCCGTCAGCGCCACATAGCGCAGCCCGAAGCGGTCGCGCGAGGCTAGCTGCAGATTGCCCGGAACTGCGCGGGCCCGCGCCAAACGCGCCTGCATCCGCTGCAAATGCGCCGTCCAGACCCGGCGCGAGGCCGCGTCTGTCGTCCCTATCGCTTGATCATCCGCAAGAGCGGATAATGGCCGCCCCGGCATGGAGGCATCCAGCCGCGCTGCAGCCTCTTGTCGGGTCGGGATTGCCAGCCGCCATGCGCCCCAGCCAAACGCCACGAAAAGCACAAGTATCGCGCCGAGCAGGAAGACCATCGCCCAAATCGGTGAGAGTAGGTCTTGCACACCAAAGCCGAGCATGGCGAACAGCAACAGGGCCACGGTTGAGAAAGGCCAGAACGCGCGCGCCAGACGCTCGACCCAAAGCCCGGTCAATGTGCCACGCAGTGCACGGGTCAGAGCGGGATTTGGGTCTTCTCGGCGGCGGATCCTGAACATGCGCCCTCGTATTCGGTCAGATCACGGCATCATAGCCATGCGGGCAACTTATCGCGATTGATCATCTCGTCAAAGCTCGGACGGGCGCGAATGACAGCATATTGATCCCCCTGCACCAGAACTTCCGGGATAAGCGGGCGCGTGTTGTATTCCGACGACATGACCGCCCCATAGGCACCTGCAGAGCGAAACGCGACCAGATCACCTGCGCAAAGCGCAGGCATGGCGCGCTGTTTGGCGAAAGTATCACCCGATTCGCAGACAGGACCGACAATATCCACCGGGCGCTGCAGGCTTGCCGCCTGCGCCTCGATCACTGGTATGATGTCGTGATGCGCACCATACATGGCCGGTCGGATCAGGTCATTCATTGCGGCGTCAAGAATAAGGAAATCGCGCCCTTCGCCCTGCTTCAGATAGATCACCGAGGCAACGAGGATCCCCGCATTGCCCGAGATCAGACGCCCTGGCTCAATCTCGATTTCCACATCCAGATCGCCCAGAACGCGCTTGATCATCGCGCCATAATCCATCGGCAAAGGCGGTGTCTCATTAGAGCGAGTATAGGGAATGCCCAAGCCCCCGCCAAGATCCAGCCGCCGGATCACATGGCCCTCAGCGCGCAAGTCACGCGTCAGATCGGCGATCTTTGTGAAAGCGGCCTCGAACGGGGCCAGATCGGTCAGCTGGCTGCCGATATGCACATCGACGCCCACCACCTCGATCCCCGGCAGGGTCGCGGCCTCGGCATAGATCGCGCGCGCCGCAGAAATCGGGACCCCGAACTTGTCTTCCTTGCGGCCCGTCGCGATCTTCTCGTGGGTCTTGGCATCGACATCCGGGTTCACGCGCAAGGTGATGGGGGCCGTCTTGCCCAGACCTGCAGCCACATCCGAGAGCACGCGCAACTCTTCCGCCGATTCGACATTGAACTGCCGGATCCCATGGATCAGCGCATAGGCCATTTCCTCGCGCGTCTTGCCCACGCCCGAGAATACGATCCGCTCGCCCGGCACCCCGGCGGCCTGTGCACGGCGATATTCCCCTTCTGAAACGACATCCATCCCTGCGCCCAGATCGCTCAGCACGCGCAGTACTGCCTGATTGGAGAGCGATTTGACAGCAAAGCAGACCAGATGATCCATGCCCGCCAGCGCGTCCTGAAAGAGCTGGAAATGCCGGGTCAGTGTGGCTGTGGAATAGCAGTAGAACGGCGTGCCGACATCTGCAGCGATCTCGGTCAGGGGGACGTCTTCGGCATGCAATTTGCCGTCGCGATAGAGGAAATGGTCCATGGGGAGGCTTTCGATCAGGACTACGGGCGAAGTGGCAGGCGGCGCATGCCTCCGGCGGGAGTATTTGGCGCAAGAAAATGTATCAGGTCTTGTCCGGGGCAGAGCGCAGGAAAAGATAGAGCGGCACCCCGCAGGATACCCCGATGCAGAATGTGGCCGGGATGGCCAGGAGACCGAGGAACCGGCGCCGTTGCCAGGTTTCCACCAGCACGAAGAGCGTGAGGGCCACAGCAGCGATGGTCAGATCCCAGACCAGACCCGTCGTGGCGGTATTGGCATGCCAGGCATCGACCATGGCCAGAAGCGACCATTCATTTTCCACAAACCAGGTGATGAACCAATACATCGGGTGGATCGTGCCCCAGATCGCAAGGGCCAGCCAGAGCATACGCAGCGCGGTCATAGGCGGCCACTTACGCCGATGCGCGCCTCGCCTGACAGGGTTATGCCCGTTGGGTCCGGCGCGTGCGGGGGCGCTTCCGCCCCGCAGGCGGTCAGCAGTGCGGCAAGTGTCATCATCAGGACGGCGGGTCTCATCCAAGCTGCTCCTTCCAGCGGCCAATCTGGGCGCGGACATTAGCCGGGGCCGTACCCCCATAGCTGGTGCGGCTGGCCACAGAATTCTGCACCCCTAATACAGAATAGACCGCCTGAGTGATTTCGCCATGGACTTTCTGCATCTCGGCAAGGCTCAGATCGGGCAGATCGCAGCCCTTGTCCTCGGCCAGTTTGACCAGGGCGCCTGTCACATGATGTGCGTCGCGGAAAGGCAGGTTCAGCGTGCGCACCAGCCAGTCGGCCAGATCGGTCGCGGTGGAAAATCCGGAACTGGCCGCCGCTTCCAGCGCCGCGCGATTGGCGGTCAGGTCACTGACCATCCCTTCCATCACGGCCAGGCCCAGGATCAGGTTATCGGCGGCGTCAAAGACCTGTTCCTTGTCTTCCTGCATGTCCTTGGAATAGGTCAGCGGCAGACCTTTCATGACTGTGAAAAGGGCCACTGTCGCGCCAAGGATGCGCCCCAGCTTCGCGCGCAACAGTTCTGCTGCATCCGGGTTGCGCTTCTGTGGCATGATGCTTGACCCGGTCGAAAACCGGTCAGACATGCGCACGAAGCGGAATTGCGCCGAGGACCAGATCACCAGTTCTTCGGCGAAACGCGACAGATGCATGGCACAGATCGACGCGGCAGACAGAAATTCCAGCGCGAAATCGCGGTCTGCCGTGGTGTCGAGCGAATTGGCCGTGGGCCGGTCGAAGCCCAGCGCCTCTGCCACCATATGGCGGTCAATGGGGAAAGACGTCCCCGCGAGGGCTGCCGCCCCCAGCGGGCATTCATTCATACGCGCGCGCGCGTCCTGAAATCGCGCCTTGTCGCGGGCGAACATCTCGACATAAGCAAGCATGTGATGCCCCCAGGTCACTGGCTGCGCCGTCTGCAGATGGGTGAAGCCCGGCATGATCCAATCGGCGCCCAGTTCGGCCTGCTTGAGGAAAGCCCGGATCAGCGCATCCAGCCCTTGGATCGCTGCATCGCATTGATCCCGCACCCAAAGCCGGAAATCCAGCGCCACCTGATCATTACGCGAGCGCGCTGTGTGCAGCCGCCCGGCAGGCGCCCCGATGATCTCGCGCAGACGCGCTTCGACATTCATGTGAATATCTTCAAGCGCCGCCGAGAAGGTAAAGGCACCGGCCTCGATCTCGGCGAGCACCTGCTGCAAGCCATGGTCGATTTCGGTGGCATCAGAGCGCGTGATGATGCCCGTGGCCGCCAGCATCGCAGCATGGGCGCGCGAACCAGCGATATCCTGCGGTGCGAGACGCTTGTCGAAGCTGATCGAGGCATTGATCGCTTCCATGATCGCATCCGGGCCCGCGCTGAACCGCCCGCCCCACATCTGGTTTGCTGCCTTCTCCATCAGACTGCCCTCTCGCATTTCACTCGCGCTCTGCCTATACGCCTGCCATGCGATGAAGGCAAATCAGCCTGCTCCCGGCAGGAAACTGTTTCAGATTTTAGGGATCAGGCTGTGCCTTAACTGGTGATTAAGTTGGTATCGTCAATCTGTGTGAAACAGCGGAGCTTCGTCATGTCGCCACACAGACCGTCCCAATTCACTGCCGATGATGTCCTCTACACCTCGCCTGTGACGGCCGCGGCAGAGGAACAGCGTCGTGATACGATTGCCATGGTGCGCGAAGCGCTCGATCAACGCCGCTGCATTCTGGCCTATCAGCCTGTGGTACAGGCACGCATGCCCAAACGCGCTGCGTTTTATGAAGGGTTGATACGGCTGATCGACCATTCCGGCAGGATCATTCCGGCTGTGGATTTCATGGATGCTGTCGAAACCAATGAACTGGGGCGGCGGATCGATTGCCTCGCTTTGGAGATGGGGCTCAAAACCTTGACCGAAGAGCCTTCGATCCGCCTGTCCATCAATATGTCAGCGCGCTCCATCGGGTACCCGGAATGGCTTGCAACTCTTGAGCGCGAATTGCGTGGAAAATCCGAAATTGGTGCGCGCTTGATCCTGGAAATCACCGAATCTTCCGCAATGATCATGCCCGATCTGGTCAGTGTCTTCATGGAAGACATGCAGGAACGCGGGATCTGCTTCGCACTGGATGATTTCGGAGCAGGCTATACAGCATTTCGGTATCTCAAGGATTTCTATTTTGACATTGTGAAGATCGACGGCACCTTCATCCGCGATATCGCGCGAAATCCGGACAATCAGATCCTGGTCCAGGCTCTGGTATCTATCGCGCGACATTTCGACATGTTCACAGTCGCCGAATCCGTGGAAACCGAAGAAGAAGCGCGACTCCTGGTCGATATGGGGCTGGATTGCCTGCAAGGCTATTACTTCGGTGCACCTTCGACGCAAGAACCCTGGCGCGTAACGCAGCTGAAGAAACAGGCATAGCATGGAAGAGATGCGATTCTCGGTCGCAAAGACCTTTGCATAACCTGATTTGCGTGACGAAATGAGGGCAGCGCCTGCCTGGGTAGGCGCTTTGGCGTAAGGGTGTCAATTGCAAGTCGATTGAATAATTTTATATGTTACAACAGGTTGAGCCGTCAAAAGGTAACAGGGGCAAAACTCCGGGCGAAGTTGTTGGGTGAGGGTGCGTCCTATTGACTCGGTGGGGCCGGGGGGGCTGTTCAAGCTGGCAGTTTTCTGACTCGATCGGTGCATGTCGAAGCACCCATTTTACCCTCTTGA